>JBHLQK010000093.1:0-11493 GCA_048884925.1 Candidatus Thorarchaeota archaeon | reverse complement strand
GATCATCGTCAGAATATCATGAACACCTGTGCGATGAAGATGAGATAAATAAGTATGAAAATTAGTACGATTGCACAGATCAATTGCACCCAACAGGTACAGCATCTTTCACAGCAGCCTTGGTCTTTTGGTGGCTCTTGAGTTATCCTTGAATAGTCATCCGGCATAGGAATCTCTGTCATAGGTACCACGCTAAATCCAGAGTACTTCGTGAGAAGCCTGCCCTCAGTGATGACCATCTTTCTTATGAGGGTTATGTGCCTATCTACTGTGAGCCGCTCAATATCTCCGCAAAGGTTGAAAAGCAGAAAAGCTGACATTGCCATGCTTGGCACGCGCGGAGGTTAGGAGACTTGTCGGAGAATGAAAAACCAGCCACCATTCTCGATAGACCGTTTGGTTTGAGAATCATCGGACTTACTCAGATGGCTTTCGGGGTCTTTGGCCTCCTTGCCGCAATAGGTATTTTAGTCGCTTCGATTGGAGCGCCTCCAGCATTTGCATCAGTTGGTCCTCTGTATTCATTGCTGATTTTCATTGGTGTAGCATTGCCCTGTTTGATTATTGGCAACTATGTGGATGACCTTCGAAGAAATGCGGCTATTGCTCAAGTCATCTACAGTATCATCGCAATTGCCTTGACAACCTTCTTCTTGCTCAACTGGGGTGTCGCCTACAGCTGGACTGTACCATGGTTTGAAATCAGTTTCAATATTCAGATTGGAAACATAGCAGTCTTCGTACTAGCCACCCAGATTTCATTCATCTTCTACCTTCTAATTTACTGGGGCCGAGTTGCACCACCACCGGGTACCGTGGTTGTACGAGATTTGAGACGAGCCCGTCTGATTAGGGCAGGATTACTAGCGGTTCCACTGGCCCCCTCCATGCTTGGTTCAGATGGATCACAAAAGCTATCGCAGGACGAGGCTCAAAGAATCCTTGCCATACGAAAGGTATCGACGCCAGAGGGAATGGCGATTCTCTGTTCAAACTGTGATGGAGCAACTCCTTTGACAAAGATGGAGAATGACAATACAGTAGATTGCGAATATTGCGGAGTTACCCTCGCTGTGAGTAGCGTCTTTGTCCCATGCGAAGATCATTCGGAGTATCTTGCTGCAACTAATTGCGCAGTCTGTGGCGACCATTTCTGTAGAAGATGCCTCACCGCTCAGGATCCTCCAATCGATAAGCGGTGGCAAGGCTCCACCGTGTATCTCTGTCGCAAATGCTTCGAAGGGAGATATCGTCCTGCAGTTACAACTACTTCACTAGTTCTACCAATTGAGGATTTATTCAGCCGCGCAGGAGGACGATTCTCCAAGGTTGGCGGGATGTATCGTCGGTTTCTAGGTGCTTATGGAAATGCAATGGCAAAGGTATTTAGAGCATCTCTTGAAATCTTTTCTATATTTGGCAAGTCAGGAGGCGGGGGCGTTGGCAACGGAAGTAGCTGTGGAGGAGGAAGCGGCGGAGGCGGCGGAGGCGGCGGCGACGACTGCTGTGGAGCAATCCTTGTCATTGTAATAATCATCATCGCAATACCCATTCTAGTTGGTCTAGTTATGCTCCTTGGGGCGATTGTGATAGTTCCGGTTCTCTTCTATGCAGGACTTATCGGAGTGACAATTGAGGCAATAAGAATCATAAGAAAGACAGACTTCATCTCATTAGAGCAAGCACGTGAAAAGGGATTGCGTGAGGGTCGAGAGGTCGAAGTAAAGGAAACACCCGTTCGAAATGAGAGCCGGCCATGGATGGATGATAGACGGGTCAGAGAAACCCAACGGGAGCATGACCGATTCAAAGAGCGAAAGGAGGTTCCAGCAGACTCATTCTGGAGGAGATACTAGTGGCGTATCATAAAGAAATCATTCTATGCCCTGTCTGTGGGGGTCACATCGTAGCTGAGCATTCAGATAAGGTGAATCGGTGTAAGTATTGTGCCAGTCCTGTACTAGGGCCAAGCCAAGGACGAAACTGTGTAAACCACTCTGATACCCTAGCGAAGGCCTCTTGCCAGGTCTGTGGCGATTTGGTCTGCGAGGAGTGTATGCAAACCAGAATTGGAGATTATGGAGGAAAGCTCCTCACCCTTGTGCATTGTGAGAAGGCTGAATGCATAGCAAAAAGTGATTGGGCTAATCCACTCAACAAGGAGTTTCAGGAATTGACCAACTTTGATTGGTCTGACAGCAAGGACAATATTATCCTTCGAATCGTTGGACTCGGCGCTGTTCTGATGATGGTCTTTGAACTCTTCTTCATCCTTACGATGCTTTGGATTCAGTACTTCGACCCTTGGGGGCAGTCTATTCCATCTCCAATACCATTCATATTTGTACGAGGTGACACTGTAGTCATACTTAATATCATTGGGAATGCATTATCTGCGGTGATTCTTCAGACTGCTCTGCAAATCTACATTCATGAAAGACAGCTTGGATCTGGGGTGTTTTTGCTTGGATTTCTCCTTCTCGAAGCAGCATTTCTCGTCGCGAGGGGGCTTTACTTTAACCTTTTAGCTTATCCGGGAACATGGCTTGTTCCGTTTCTTCTGGGAGCATTTGGCATAGCCACACTAATGATCTTCTTCGGTTCACTCGCGGGAATCTATGTGGGAATGAAGAAGCATGGACAGATTGCTGATGCAAAGATCAGGCTAGGCCTCGAATAGCGGGAAGGACCTCAAGCGTGCTCGTTTGAGCCTCTATTTCGGAGTATCAAACAGGTCAATTAATCTGAACCGATCCACATCAACAAGTCCCTTGTCGGTGATTTTTAGCTTGGGAATCACTGGTAGCGACAGAAAAGCCATTGTCATGAAAGGCTCATTGAGATTACTGCCAATCGTTTTTGCGGCATCCTTTAGTTCCTGAATCTTTTCGCTGACTACCTCTACAGGCTGGTCTGACATGAGACCGGCAATAGGCAAAGGTAGCGATGCGATGACCTTCTCGTTTCTCACAATGGCTTGCCCGCCCTGCATTCTTACGATTTGGACAGCAGCTGCAATGAGATCCCGATCGTTTGTTGCCACGGCCACGATATTGTGGCTATCGTGTGCAATTGAACTCACCATCGCACCCTCCTTTATGCCAAGACCTTTGACAAAACCAATGCCTGTTACGTCGGAGGCGTTATGCCTTTCTATAATTGCCACCTTCGAAATGTCTCGATCTATGTCTGCAACGGCTAATCCATCTGCCACCTTCGTATCTTCAACTAGGTGGTCGGTGATAATCTGATCAGGTATGATGCCAATGACGTTCATCTTGTCACCTTTGGCCTTAACTTGAAAGTCTTCAGGGTCCAGCCACGTGATGTTTACCGAGCGGCGCAGACGGGGCGGCTCCTGGTCTCCTATGTCCCAAACAAGTTTTCCATCCTTGGCAACAATATTGCCATTCTTATACACCATCTCTACATTGACTTTCTTCAAGTCATCAATGACTGCAAGATCCGCGTAGTAGCCAGGCGCTATTGCACCTCGGTACTGAAGACCGTAATGTCGTGCCGGAGAGATCGTTGCTACCTGAATTGCTTGAACTGGGTCGACACCATATGAAATCGCATCGCGCACAAGGCTGTCGATATGACCCTTTTCAATGAGGTCCAAGGTGTTCCTATCATCGGTGACAAAGCTACAGAATAATGCAGTGTGCGGCTGTATCAGCGGTGCAAGGTCCTTTAGGTTCCTTGCTGTGGATCCTTCCCGTATTTGAATATGCATACCAACAGCAAGCTTTGCACGAGCTTCTTCAAGAGTATGGCTTTCATGCTCTGAAGTAATCCTTGCTGCTGCATAAGCATTAAGATCCATTCCCGACAGGCTAGGAGCATGGCCATCAATCTTCTTTCCAATGTTCAGAGTGACTCTGATTTTTTCTAGAATCTCGGGGTCTCTATACACTACTCCTGGGTAGTTCATTGCCTCCGCGAGTCCAAGGACATAATGTTCTGTTAGGAGAGGTTTGATGTCGAGGAAGTCAAGTGCTACTCCGTTGGTTTCCAGGTCTGTCGAAGGAACACACGATGGCAACATAATGTAAAACTCAAGAGGACCACCACGCATTGACTTCGACATGTACATGATTCCCTCGAGTCCGAGGACATTAGCGATCTCATGAGGGTCTGCTATGACAGCCCCGGTTCCATGAGGGACAACTGCCCGGGCATATTGAAGGGGCATGACCATTGAAGACTCAATATGTACATGGGCATCGATGAACGAAGGGACGACATACTTCCCCTTCAAATCGACAGTGTTGCTGCCCACATAATTCCCAATCCCTGCAATGTATCCCTGATGGATAGCAATGTCTCCTTCGATAATATCCCCTGTGAAGACATTAACAACGGATGCATTCTTCAGAACAAGATCTGATCTAGTCCGTCCGGCGGCAACATCAATCATTTGGTCAAGGGGGTATGAGTCTGTTTCGAGTGAGGACATATCCTCTTCACTCCTTTGTTCCCTTTACTCCTACAGACTACAAGAAAGGGTTTCCGGTATCATTCATCATGCTCCCAACGGGGTTAACTTGTTAACCCTCAACTTGAGCTCCCCTCTAAATATCAACTAAATGCAGCTAGAGCAGCCATACACGGTATCTAGGTCTGAAGAAACCGGTTTCAGAGACAATGAAATTGTCAGTTCATATACTCGATAATTGAATATGAAAACCAGACCATTTGGAGGAGACCGCCCAATAGAAGAATATTCTTGATGACATTCATCACAAGCATTGATGAGTTCTTCACGAATTTCTCACCACTCTTGTATAGGTACTGATTCGACCTCCATAGGTGTGACAAGACCATGACAAAAAGAAGCAAGAAAGCCACAATACTAGCTACATAAATGACCACGCCTGTCCCGGCGTAGAATACCAAAGTCGAAATGATGAATCCAAATCCAGTCCAGATATCAAGAGCTACTAGTATCTGATTAGTTCGGGCTTGCCACCAATCATCATCTTTATACAACTGAAGAAGTGCCATTACTTCGACTAGTGCAATTGATGCTGCCAATAATCCCATCCACAGAGAAGCAAAACATTCGAACTGCAAATCAATTCCTTTATTCCTGTTTCATTCCAATGACAGCAAGTCTTTTCGAATTATTATCATATGGAGTTCCATCAAGGCCGCCATAGGCTTTCACATATGTAAATCCTACTGACCTAAGAAGTGACTTTAACTCCACAGCTGAGTAGAGGTAGTGAGTAACATTCCATTCATGCCTCGCCCCATCTTTCTCAATTAGCATCCACGTATTCTGCATTTTTGCCCAATCATCAGTGGGTTTTCTTCGTACAAGATGAATACCATACTCCCCCTCGCTCCAATCTGCCTCTTGGAATATGCGAGCTAGAACCTCCTTACCTATTGTTTCAATGATAAATCGGCCTCCTGGTCTAAGCGATCTGTATACATTGTCAAGTACGGTCATTTGTTGGCTGTCATCATCGAAGTAGCCAAATGAAGTAAACATGCTCAAGACCACATCAAAGCTTTTCTCTCTTACAAAGTCCCTCATATCCATGTGCACAAACTCGGTTGATAGACCTTCATTTTTTGCAGTTCCTCTTGCAATCTCTAGATAGGATTTCGTTCTATCGACCCCCGTCACATTATATCCTCTTCTCGCAAGTTCGTTGGAATGACGACCTATTCCGCAACATAAGTCAAGGATTCTGTCTTCTGTTGATATCTCTAGCAGCTGAACTAGTTTATCAACTTCAGCCACAGCCATTTCCATTCTTTGCTCACCGAACAAAACTCGTCCCATTTTATCCCACAGATCCTCTCTTTCATACCACGGCATCTCATCTTCATCTGACAATGTAAATACCACACCAGAATTTATGATAGGAGAATCCATTTCAAGCTTCGGTCAAAGCTTGTTAGCCAACTACATTTCGCTTGATTTTTAACCAACATCAGTCGCTCCGTGCTTGAGTTTTGGCTTATCATCATGGAGGGTCAGAGCTCAATAGCTATGGAGACGAATATTGGTGACGTGGCTTAATAGACACCCCATCAGAACGGACTCCAAAAGCATTGCCCTTCTAGCCATCTTTGTTGCTATGGTAGTATCTTTAGAGGTCTTCCCGATACTCGGTGTGACTGACATTGGCCTTCCTGGCAATTTCACTATTGATTGGACTGGCATACCAATCGTGATTGTCTTTCTAGGGCTAGGTATTATCTATTCCTTAGTTGCAATATTCGCGATGTGGATCGCGATTGCATATCGCAACTTCAATGGTGCGGCCTTCAAGGGTTTTGCTGAACTCTACACTATTCTTGGCTTATTGATTGCCAAGATTCTGTTTATGCGGTATCAAGTAGAACAGAGAATTCGAATGGTTCTCTATTTGTTATTCGGAACATTGGCAAGGGTAATCGGGATGTTCTTTACAAACATCTACTTGCTGCAGTTCTTCTATGGACTGACTCCGGAATCAGCAGTAATAGGATCTGCAGCGTTTGCCTTACCAAATGTCCTCCAGGCAATCATCAACATAATAGGTGGAGTTATGCTCTATCACCTAATCCCCGAGAATTTGGCACTTCAGGCGGGCCTAGGGGATGATGCCGGCAGCGCGTCTTCTAGGATTGAAGAGCTTCCGTTAGAGGAAATAGAGAGTTCTCAACAGGATGATTCCGTGGTCGGAAGTCAGGGATGAAACCGATATGACAAGTCGAGAACTAATCATAGTGCCAATCGGGGAGGTTCCTCTCGTGAAACCGGGGGACTCCCTCCCTTCTCTTTTGGTGGAATGCTTGCGGAATATTCGCACCGAGCTACAATCTGGAGATGTTCTAGTTGTATCGCATACGATTGTTTCCATAGCTGAAGGGCGGCTCTACCTACTATCAGAGATTGAGGTTTCTGACAGAGCCGGGAAACTCGCTGCTGATTTGGAAAAAGAGCCGGAATATGTGCAGCTAGCACTTGACAATTCCGTAGAAGTAATACGAGAGCTACCCGTACTGATAACACGTACCCCTCATGGGCTTGTGACCGATTACTCTGGTGTTGATCAAAGCAATGCACCTCCAGGTCATGCATTAGCACTTCCTAGTGATCCAGACTCATCTGCTCAGACAATCTACACTGCAATTTCCAGGGAACTTGGGTTGGAGATGCCTGTAATCATAGCTGACACACAGGGTCGTCCGTGGCGAAGGGGAGCAATAAATCTCGCAATTGGTGTAGCTGGTATGTCCCCCTTTCTGGATAATGCGGGGAGGCTAGACCGCTTTGGAAGGAAACTTCGGTCTTCTCGAGTTTGTGTGGCTGATGAGATTGCTTCAGCGGCTGAGTTGGTAATGGGCCAAGCTGATGAAGGAATTCCAGCAGCTGTGGTTAGAGGATTGATACTAAAAGGAAATAGACGAGGCTCTGCTAGGCAGATACTAAGAGACCCCGGAACAGATCTGTTCAGCTGATAAGAGCTATCCCATCAAGAGGGCCAGAGTTTCTGCCATCTCAGCCTCACTCCAGAGCCCTACATGGAACCATCGTAGATAACCTTCATCATCAAGAATCACGATTGAGGGGATATACTGAATATTGAAGTAATTACTGAAGACACTCTGAGTATCAAGACCGTGTGGCCATGGCAAGTCTTTATCTTCCATATATGCCGCCATCATTGCCTCAGTTTCACTTAGATCAACTGTCAAGGATATCATGTGGATGGTGTCTCCCATGTTGTTGTATAGTGTCTTCAAGTTCCCATTCTGGAATGCACATGAGCTACACCATGTAGCCATGAGATCAACAACTACAAAGCGACCTCGTAATGAATGAAGCGACTGAAAACTACCATCAGACATTGCAAGACTCCAATCAGGCAGCTGGATTCCGAGGTTTAGGAGATCCACATCCTGTGCAATGTTGTTTGTTGTTGTGGTGGTGGAACTGTGGTTATTGGATGTTCCTCCATCAGAATTAAGGAATGTAAAGCCTACAGCAAAACCAAGAACTACAATGGTTGAAACAACTAATACTATAAGCACTTTCTCAGATTGCATGCTGTGGCCTCTATAGAGTTCGGATGTGCATATATTCCGCACAACCCATATAAGAGTTCTCAAGTGACCAAAACTCTCCAACTGCTATGACACCAATATCCTTAGATATTCGAAAAGCAAACTTCCGATGAGTAAAATGGCTGAAGGAAAAGGAAGATTCATTCCTGCAATCATCTTCACAATTGCTGGCATTGCTGCAGCAATATATGCAGTCATTAGAGTTACTGGAATAATCGGAGGCCCATTGTCATCGTTTGACCTTTTTAGACCAGTAGATGGTGGGATTGCAATTGATATAATTACTATCATGGTCATTGCACTGCCGATCTATTTCATAGAGTTCATCTTGCTTTCTATTCCGTTTGCTGCCATCATGATTCTCCTGAATAGGCTCTATCGTGCGAAATCCTACGCTCAGAGTGTGATACCTGTTGGTAATAGGTTTGGAGCGACGCGCATCATACGGAGAGCTCTTGTCCCTGCCTTATTCGCGTTGTCATTCAGTGAAATCATTCTCCAGATATTCCCTGATACAATCCTCGCAGTTCCTGCATATCCCGCGGAAGTTGCCTACACTGGCGTTGTACGCTTAATGGAACCACTAATTTGGCTTTTAGGAGCTCTGATTGCCATGGCCATTGCAGTTCCGATGTATTCACCAACGTGGATTCTCAATGACTCTGGCATTGTGACTCATTTGAAGAAGAATGAATTGGAGATGAGAAGATGCCCAGATACGGAGGGAGTGGGCAAATGGTTCGGCCAGTATCTTACAGGTTTCGCAATTCTGTCCTACCCGGTTGCTATTGCTAGCAAGTTCATTATAGCGCTACCACGTCTCATTCTTGAACGAGGCGGAACAATAGGCTTGGACTACATCTTTGAGAGCCTTGTTTGGATAGCTGGTCTGCCCCTTATAGTGATGGCATTTATTATGCCGGTGATTCTTGTCAATGAATTCGCTCTCTCCAAAACTTCATCCATCATACAAAGGGTTGCACGAGGTCTTGGTGCTGAGGATCTCAGACTTGAGGACGTGGAGCCGGCTCTAATTCAGGATGAAAATCAGTACTGATGCTGCCGAGGCTTCCGTCCCAAGGTGTGTCAACGAACAACACTCGGTGTGGTCGTGATTTCCTATCAATAATAACATGACCTCTCTCCGCAAGGATCTTGACATACTTCCGGACCTTCGACTTTGCAACTTTGCTCTTCATCGAAATGTCGGCGTAGGTTCCCCCTCTAGCTTGGTGGATGACACAGAGCAGTTGATATTCAGGTAAATTAAGAACAACTGAGCGAAGAGCGTCATTTTCCCTGAGGACTCCCTCTTCATCACTTGAGAGCAGGGTGGTTATTTTCGCCTTCAATCTTCCGATTTCTGTTATGAGTGATGCCCTATCTGATTCGAATCGGGAGAAGACGCCGCTTGAGGTATGAAGTAGCTCTGCGCTCAAATCATTAGCGAGTCCATCAATTGCCTCCCTTGACGCAAGACGTGCTTCTCTCACAAGGCCAGCTAGGTCACTAGCATCTAGCCACTCGCCATCGATAAGTTTCTCCAATTCTGTAAAATAGCTCTCGAGTCTTCTAACCCATAGGTCTCGTTTTCCTTGGAACGCACCTGCGATTCTTAGCGTCGCTCTTGCAGCTATATCATCATGGCTACTCATGCGGCTCACTCAAGTTTCTACGGTATCGACTAAAGATAGGAGCTAGTGTCACGGGGATATGATAGCCTATCATACAAAATCTAAATCCAGGTAATGGTGTCAAATATTTCCTCGATAGGTCGTGGAAAATAATCCTGGTGTCTCAACCTAGATTGTGCTGTGATTTCGATTCCTTCATCTAGCACAAGGTGTTCAAGCTTCATCGCTTGAAAGATGGAAGATATATTCAGTGTGTTGAAATTATTCCCGTTTAGAAGCAAGTAACGCAAATCGGTGAATCTTGTCAGAGGTGACAAGTCAAGTCTAGTTAAGTGGTTATTGGCGAGTACCAGATACTGTAGCCGGGTGCATCTAGCCAATGGCATAAGATCTACCTCTCCAAGCTTGTTGTTCGAAAGGTAAAGCCACTTCATCCCTCTCAAGTCTGAGAGGGGTGAAAGATCTATGCGACTTAGCCGATTCTGTGAAAGGTCAAGAGCCTCAAGTTTTGATGACCGATTTAGTGGTGATAGATCGATGGTTTCGAGACGGTTGTCGCTAAGAATCAGCATCCTCATGTTCGAGCATTCATAAAGTGGTGCGATGTCTAGCTCTGAAATTGCGTTGGATTTCAAGTTTACAGTTTCAAGGTCCCTCAAAGAGCTAAGCGGCAGGAGATTAATGCTGGCTATGTGCATGTCCTTCAGATCTAAATCTGTGACGTAGACATCCTTGTCTGTTTGGAGTTGTTCGCCTACTTCCGTCGTGAATCTAATTATTACCCTGCCCAGTTCTACCGACTCCTGCTCTCAGGTTGAATTTCGCTGTACGAAGTGCCTCATTTCTTTTGTGCTCTTCGCCTCCAACGTATTATCCATTTACTCATAAACGTAATAAGGTTCTGGGCAGGGACCGTTGCTTTCTAGTAATTAACAATTCGAGTCTTCTCGATATGCGACCAAGGTATAGGGTCTGGCGTTGTCATTTTGACCCGACTCACTAGCTCTAGCATTCCTTCTGGATTATGGATGTCTGCAAATCTAAGAGCGGGCTTTCCAGTGTCATCCCAGGTGTAGACGCACAGAGCTCCTAGATTGATCACTCTTGCCTGAGGTTGTGTTTCGATTTCAAACCTCTCGACCTCGTCGTAGAACACGCGAGTGGTTGATTTGTTGCGGGCTCCCTTCATCACCCTAAGATTCCAACTTGTAACAATATAAACGGTGTATCGCTTTTTGTATTCTCCAATTCCCCACACAAGGAACGCAAAGAGCATTGCTCCCATTCCAAGCCACCAAGCAAGTTCATCGTATGGTACAACTCGAGCGGCCACGCTAATGTTGAAGAGCCATCCAATTACAAAAGAAACCGCACCAAGGACGTACAGATATAGGAATCCGGTTCGTGCTGGATTGAAAGTCGCAAGAAGCTTCTCGCGGTTTTCAGGTGGAATCTGATGCTCTCCGGTCATGGGACCACGAAGAGTGACCATTAATGCTGTCTTATCAAGTTGTCGCGAACTATGGTTTCTGAACCCGTGCACCTTCTTGAGGAATCAGGCATTTGCAAGAGACATCCTACAGATTCTACCTAAGATTCACGAACAGATTGACATTGGTGTTATTGCCCTATTCGGTGGAGGAGGTAATGGTTCAGATTCAGGTGAAGAAGGCGGGGGAGCTGGAGCATTCCAGATATTTGCCAATGTGCTGCTTCCAATGATGTTGATGGACAGAATGATGGACTTTGATTTCCAGGGATTGATGAAGGATTCCCTTGGTAGCATGGC
>JBHLQK010000092.1:0-11677 GCA_048884925.1 Candidatus Thorarchaeota archaeon | reverse complement strand
CCTGAGGCATTGAGATTTACAAAGAAGCATTTGCTTGAGGAGCAATGGCAGCCTGTATTGACGGAAAGAGCTTCCCGACCTGAATGGGAAAAGCGAGGCTCCAAAGACATGTTCCAAAGGGCAAAGGAACAAGTTAAGGAGATTCTCTCAAGTCATACTGTCGAACCACTTGGAAAAGACGTGGAAGCAGCAATGCGGAAGATTATAGATGATAGAGCTAGAGAAAAATAGACGAAACTTCGAAGGAGTGTAAAGGATGGACGAACCCTCAGCGGATGATGTTAGAAAGGTTGGCATGTCTACTGTTGCAGCCGCACACACGGTCTACGTGGAGACTGTGAGGGCGCAATTCGGTGATAAAGGGCTTAAAGCCTTGGCTGAAGCGAATCGACTTCATGGTATCGAACTGGGAGATGATGGAGTTAGAGATGGAGGACTCAGGAAAGGTGACTTGAGGTCAATCTACGAGTTCTTTGCTGCTGCTCATCCTTTCTTTGGATTCGAACTAGAGATTGCTGACATTTCAGATAGTTTGCTTGACTTGAAAGTCACTGCATGTCCATGGATTGATACCTTCCGAGCAAAAGGTGCCAATGAAGACATTTGTCACTGGGTATGCAAGATTGATGAAGGCATCGCTCAGGCAGTCGACTCGGATCTATCCATGACCATCCCGAAGTGTATGATGCGTGGAGATGATTACTGCATCTATAGATGGCAGAAGTAGAATCTCCTCTTTACTGTGGAATGATTCTAGGTTAGGTGCCTGTATTGACCGTGTATTAATCCATATCACACTTTAAGCTAGATTAAACCGGAGCGCTTAATTAACCCCAGCTCACACTCATTTGTTAAATCCCTGATATTGAAACTCACCTCACGCCGGAGGCCCAAAAATGGTCAATGCGAAGAAGATTACTGAGCTTCTCACCAACGCGGTTGGTTCCGACAAGGTTACCGACAAGGATTTCGACATTATTCCATATAGCAGAGACCTTAGTCCTGCCAAGCAAAAAATGCCGAGTCATGTTGTAATGCCTGAAACCCGTGAGGAGATTCAGGACATATTGAAGATAGCTAATCAAATAGATGTTCCAGTATATGTTAGGGGCGGAGGAACCTCGCATTGGGATGCCTTTCTCCCTCAAGTGTCTGGTTCAAGCATTATGCTTGACTTGGGAAGGATGAATAAGGTTCTTGACATAAATGAGAGAGATCTTGTAGCGACTGTCCAACCCAATTGCACTTGGGCTAAACTGGACGGAGAATTGCGTGAGAAGGGCCTTACCTATCTTTGCAGTGAAGCTGGCGGTCCCGCCATGACAATCGGGGGCTCCGTAATGAAGGCTGGAGGAGGGCCTCATTCTACAGCCAAGTTCGGGTTCCATGGGAATCAAGATGTGATAACCTTGGAGATGGTTCTACCCAATGGTGATGTGGTGGAAACCGGTAGTGCTGCTTGGCCTAGTGCAGGCAAGTTCGAACGCCAATGCTTGGGACCTGATCTAGCAGGCATATTCATTGGAGCGGAAGGAATACTCGGGATTTGCACTGAATTGACTCTCAGAATTCGTCCAGCAGTCGATTTCAGTGAACGATTGACTGCCACAATGCCTACCCTCGATGATGTGATTGAGTTTGGACATTTCATCAATCAACATGTTGGTGATGAGTACCTTCAGGGCATCTACTTATGGGTGGATCCTACTGCTCCGGATGTATTCTTCCTGATGATGGACATCTTTGGATATGAGGAAGAAATCGTAGCACACCGCAAGCAGCGGATTGTAGATAAGATTGAGGAGTTGGGCGGTGAGATAGGGGACCGAGCTCCAGCAGATGACTACTATGGTCGCATTCTGACAGGCCTAACGGATCTCTTCAAAACGGGTGTCTGGCATTTCTTTGGTTCTGGCTCATTGAGAATTGATGACATCTCCTTCCTCTACAATGTCTGGAAAGAAGAAGTGATTGAGAAAAGAGGCTATACCAAGGCTGGTTTCGGTGGACAGGTCCTTCCACGGAGATGGCTAGCTTTCATGGTTACTAACTACAAAGAACCAGAGGAATGGGATGAACTCGTCAAGATGTGCGATGAAATTGATGAAATAGTCCTCAATGGCCCGGTGGTTCCGTATGGAATCGGAGGGCGAGATGGGCTTCGGCAGTTTGTTGCGGCACGAGATACTGGTTACTACCGATTACTGAAGACACTCAAGAGGACCCTGGATCCTAAGAATATCTTGCAGCGAGGCATATTCATCCCCGAGGAGGAATTCTGAGATGAGAATCGAGGAATATAAGGACATGATCTATGCATGTGGAAGATGCAACTTGTGTCATGGCAATGATTTCAATGAGAGATGCCCAGAACTCTTCACTCAATACTGGGAGTCATCGACGTTAAGGGGACGGATGGCGATTGCCAGGGGAATTCTAGAGGGCAAACTCGGCTATTCAGAGGAAATGGCTGAACGTATCTTTGGCTGTTTCATGTGTGGTCGATGCCAAGAGGAATGCACGAAGGCGGCAGATATCAACACCGTTGAGATTACGAAGGCTATGAGGGCTGATTTCGTTGATGGCGGGATAAAGATTCCCGATGCTGGATCGAAGATGGCGGACACTGCTCTAGAATCAGGGAACATTTTTGCTGATTCTCCTGCTGTGCATACAAAATGGGCAGAGGGCTTGGAGTTCAAGAAAGGTGCTAAAACCTTGTTCTACCCAGGTTGCTTGGCAAGTCATCGCTTCAAGGAGAAGACGAGGATACTTGTTGAAACCTTGCAGGCTGGAGGATATGACCTCGATTTTCTTGGAGATAAACAGAGATGCTGTGGAACACCATATTGGATAACGGGTAAGGTTTCCGCTGCAAAAGATACTGCAAGAGATTTCGTCACCATGCTTGTCGAGGCGGGAATTGATGAGATAATCACGCCCTGTCCTAGCTGTTTTAGAGCACTTGATGAGGAGTACCCAAAGCTTCTGGGAACTGAAATGCCATTCCGTGTTAGACATACAAGCGAGATCCTTCAGGAGATTGTAGAGGAGAAGAAGCTGAAGTTTAAGGTGTCCATAGATAAGAGGGTGACCTATCATGATCCTTGTGAGATTGGCAGACTTCGAGGAATGTACGATCCTGCACGAAAGGTGCTAGGGGCATTGCCTGGCGTTGAGCTAGTTGAGATGAAACGCATCCGTGAGGAGGCATTCTGCTGCGGCGGAGGAGGAGGTGTCAAAATCATGTATGAAGACCACTCCAACAAGGTTGCTGAGGAGCGCATTGGGGATTTCATAAATACTGATGCCGACCTGCTTACAACAATTTGCCCCGCGTGTGAAATGAATCTCACCCATGGTACTTATGCAGCTGCCATAGAAGCTCGAGTGCTAGATGTTGCTGAGCTTGTAGCTGTTGCGGCTGGCATAGTTGACAAGGAGATACTTGAACCTGACTACTTCCCAGAGGACTAGGCTTGAACGCTGAGTTCCTTGTCCAGATCATCCGCCAACAGCAGCAATCATGAATACAATGAGGTCTCCGGGTGAGAGCTTCGTTTTCTCTCCTTGATGCGCTACCATGTTCTTTCCGTTAACTATGACAACCGCATCCCGTCTCAGCTTTCCTTTGCCTTTCTCCTCTAGGTACGGTTCGAATCTCTCCCCATGAGTTTCTCGAAGATCGTCTATGAGGTCTCGAACAGTAGCTCCTTCAACAGTTTCAAAGCTGAACTTGTCATGCTCATGTGACTTGAGTCCCTTATTCATGAGTTTGACAAAGACCTGGGTCATTGTATTCACATCCTTAATAATCAAGTCCAGATAGCTAAAGTTTAAGTTAAGTATGACGGAACAGGTTGTAAGCGGGCAGGAGTTGTTCTGGGCCGTCACAAATGATTTCAAAGAGTTGCTTCGTGCTTGCACAAGAGTGATATAGCCCATTTAGGCCTGAACGATGCGCCTAGAACAGCAGGGAACCGCCATCACTGGGAAATACAGAAGGCTGGCCAATTTGACGGAAACAAACGCACAACGACTCACCTTGAAAGAGTGGCTTTCCGCACATGCACGTTCTGAGCCCGTGCACTACAGAAAGATTGCCGAAGCGTTAGGTAGAGACGCCGCTTCAGTTTCCGCATCACTTTCAATTGAGAGAAAACAGGCTGAGGAGGACAATCGCCCCCCCTATTTTGTAAGAATGGGCCCAGGCCTGTATCAGTATAATGATCTCTGTGAGGGTGCAGTGGACGAGGACCTGATACGAGAGGTCCGTTCTCGAGCTGAGGAATTCAACCTAGTCACTCGCAGGGAGATGCGACAGAGAATCGCAAAGCTCGACATTCATGGATTTGAAGAGCTTGCCAAGATTATCCTATTGAACATCAGGGCTCGGGTTGAGAAGTCTGAGGTCATTCGACGCTACAATGACACGATAGTTATGACCACATCATGGCGAGACGATGGAGGGAGGTCTCCTGTGGTAGTTTACGCAAAGAAATGTAGGCTCGATGGACAGATAGATCGAGATACTATTCTTGAGATTCGGGGGTCATTGCCGACGTTCAAATCAAATCAGGGTGTTCTTATCTCAAATGGAATCGTCACTCCCGAAGCAAAGAATGAAGCTCTTGGATATGCAGGACGTGACATCAAGGTATCAGTTCCTCCTGTCCATCTGATGGACATTGAGATCTGTTTGAATGTTCTTCTGGAGAGCCGGACAGGTGTCAGAAGCCGAAGAGTCGAGGTCTTAATCATCGATGACGAATTCTGGGAGCGTCTATCCAGCGAAGAGTAGCAATCCAATCATGAGTCAATATGAATTCGACTCAACCCGTTATTTTTAATCAAGCTCTACATTAGTCGATGGCATATTATGCAATTACTTGTATGAATATCAGATGAATGCACCAAATGTTAACTTCGTCATAAACAATTGTTCCAAAAGACCTCCTTAAGGTTTTAATAGAGGAACTGCGTTACTTCTGGTTCATCACGGAGAGAGATTCACAAGTATTCGCCGTGAGAGAGAAAAATTTGGAGAAGAACGCAATGGGCGAGGAACAAAAACTCCTATTCGTGCGTGAAAGCTCCGGCCTAGTAAAGGAAGTAGGTACGGGCTTTGCCCTGCTTCTTCCAATAGCACTGACTCTTGGACCGTGGTTCCACTTCTTCGGGCCACAGGTTTCCACTTGGTATGCTGGTGCACATCTTGTACCGATGTACGCCATTGGTTCAGGCATTGTCTTCTTTGAGGCTATCTCACTGATGTGTCTGATGCTTGCCATGCCAAGATCGGGAGCCTCATACCACTTCACTGGAAGAGGTCTGAGTCCAATATTCGGTGTTATGGAAGGCTGGCGAAGCGTTATTACCAACCCTGTCTTTAGAGGAACTGGAAGCTTTTTCGCAGTACAGATCTTCGCAGGCGGTCTAGTAGTTGTTGGAACAGCAACAGGCAACACAGCTCTGGTCGATGGAGCAAATGCTTTAGGAACAGACCCGATTCTGCTATTTGTCGCAGCTGCAATAATGATCTTCATAGGATTCATCTTCAGCTATCTCAGCGTCAAATGGCTGGGATGGTTTGTGATAATCCTGGGAATTATCAACATTGTTGCGTTGTTGGTGGCGGATCTGATTATGATTGCCACTCCCATCAATCAAACAGTATGGGAGAATACAATGGGTTCAGGATCCTGGGCACCAATCGCTGCTTTTGACAATACTAACTATGTGGACTTTGACTGGGCTGCGGTAGGTCCTGCACTTATTCTGACTGTAGGTGGAATGTGGCCATACCTCATCATGCCGGTGGCTGGTGAAGTGGCACAGCCTAGCAGAAACATCCCCCTCAGCAATGTGGGTGGATGGGCAGGAATCGCTTTCTTCTTCCTGCTATCAGCCTTCGCGGTTGAGTCAAGCATGGGAGAGTATCTGTACGGCATTAACGCTGCCAGTGGCGTGTTTCCAGGATTCGGTAACTACGCTGCAGTCATTCTCGGCGCTAACCCGTTAGCGTGGTTCGTGATATTATGTCCGGTCTATGCGAGCGTGTTAGACTCCCCGAGCAATGCATTGTGGGTTACCAGGCCGATGCACTCAATGGCGATGGACAGGTTCTGTCCTGAGGCATTCGCGAGTGTCCATCCAAAGTACCATGTGCCTCATATCACATTGTACTTCTGGCTAATCCTATCACTTGGAACAGTAGCCATCGCTACCATCCTGGTGGTCACTACTGGCACAGCTCTCAGCGCATTGATAGGCGTAGCATTCACCTACGTCTTCATCCGGTGGCAGATGGCGTTAGCTGCGGTATCATTACCGTACTATCGACCGACGTTATGGGAGCGTAGTGGAGCATGGAAGTTCCTGGGCATTCCACTAATTGGAATTGGTGGTCTGATTTCAGGGGCAGCATTCTTCTACGCACTTATCGCGTATACGCCTGATCCCACTGTTGCCTACGAAGTCTGGTTCACAGTTGTCGTGTACTTGATTGGTCAACTGGCCTACATGTGGTACGGCGCCAAGAACAAGGCCAAGGGCATAGAGATGTCCGCAATCTTCGGACAGCTCCCACCCGAGTAGAACGCATAATATTGGAAGAGAGCAGCAAGCTCTCTTCTTTCCTTTCTTTTTGACATCATTCTATTGAGGCCAATAGCTAGCCAATTTGGGATTACCTCATCATGTAGAAACCAGTGCCCTCTTTATCTTCATGGGGTTCCCAAGGTTCATCCTCAGCGAAATCGTAGATTGGTGGAAATCGGTTTCTGCTAGCTTTACTTGAGAATGCTTCAAGCTTGTCCCATGTTTCGTGGAAGCGTGAGGGGAATGACCTAGGCCTAATCAGTAGAACCTCCTGAACATCATCTGAGGAGTTATAGACGTCAAGTGCTTTCTGTGCATCTTCCGCAATTATCCGCCGCTCTTCATTTTCGAGCACCTGTTGCTGGTATGTATAGGAATCCTCATGCCACTGGTATTTGATTGAGAATTCGTCGTTGTCATTAAAGATGGTACTAATCAGTCTCCAAGGCCAGAATGTGGACATCTGGGCTAGTTGCGGACCAGTTCCATAGAGATTGATTGCCATTCCTTCTTTGCAGAACACGTAATCTGGACCTCTCTCTCGAAATTTCTTGTTCGGCTTCGCCTGACGACCCCTTTTCGACCAATCGTACCATTGAGCCCTATGCTTGCTTAGGACCTCACACTGCTCAGTAATGTACCTGACCGCTGCAGCAGTTCCATAGTGAGCCAAGCCAGGAAGACTTGGACGGTCAAGACGTGTTTCTAATAGGGTTCGCACAGTTAATACATCCTCAAGAGGGATTGTAATCCAAATTGGAAACACAGCTCTGCCAAAGGGCATCGAAAACAGATACACCATTCCTGCAGGCCCGATTGGTTCATAATCATCAGGAAGTTCTTCATGAAGCGGCCATGTCTTGTCATCTTTGCAGTGTTGAACCTCACACACTTCGAAGGAGATGACATCATTCCAGTCTGCATCATATAGTGCTTGATACTCTTTCCTCCTCTTCTCTCGAGGGAGAATGAATCTCGCAAACTCTGCGTTGATTTGCAGCTCTTGCTTTTCATTGAAGGGATCAATTCCTAGGTACTCAAGATCTGGGAGTTTTTCATTTGTGCTCATTTCGCTTCGTGTCCCCTCATTCCAAGAGAGTATTAGGCAGAGATTCTGTGTGGTGTGCTAAATAGATTTCCTGCCAGCCCATTCTTAAACAAGCCGGTACTTGTAGTCAATGAATCGTAAACATTAATTAGCTGTTATCGAGAGCCTCTCGCTAAGAGGACTTAACAGATGAGTCACCGAGAAAAGCGAGATAAGAATGCAAAGCGTGTCCCAACGATTTCTCTCGACGAATTCAAATTCACTCCTGCAAATCTGGATTTGAGATTCAGCAAGAATCTGTTGACTGTGTTGGATGGCTATCGCATTCATAGGACTTATGATTTGGGATTCATTGACAAGAAAATCGGTGAGGGTGATCTGCCAAGGAGTTTTGTTCAGCAATGGGGAACTATGAGGAAGGTTCTCACTAAGCTAGCTGCTATAGGTCCGAAAGTCCCTGGTGTCGAGTCTTCTTTAAACCGCAGACAGACAATGTCTTTCATTGGAATGGCTTCTCTTACAATTGCAGTCCCGATTCTCTTACTAACATATGTATTCCAGCTTAGTTGGTTGGCTCCAATTGGCCTTCCCCTTGCTCTCATTGCAGTTGGAATGATGCTTGTCAGTTGGCTATCATCAGCCTGGTATAACAGAAAGGTAGCATGGTTGATTCATGACTACGTAGAAGCCAATCAGGCATTGGTGTCCAATGAAAGGCGGCATCTCAAGAAATGGGTTCAAATTTTGATTCAACATTTCTCGAGTCTCCTGCGAAAAAGTGGTGAAGATCCTGGGAAGAATCTGGTCAAGTTCTTCAATAAGGACTACACTGGCATTGAGGTAATGAAAGAACCAGGCGGCCTGAGGAAACACTACGTCGTCAAGATCAGGTTATGAGAAAAAAAGGTGACTCGATTCGCTTTGAATCGAGTCTCGATACCATAGATTCAGACTAGTTCTTCCATGGGTTTGTAGTCAAAGTCGAATCCGAAATGGCGTGGTCCTAGGACCTTCAATCCTTCGGCACCACGGAATACCTCTTCTCCCTTCATTCCGATTACGCTGACCTTGTTTCCTGCTTTTATGTCCGTGTTTGTTATAGGTTCGCCTGACTTTGCATCGATTATTTCGACAATATCCGGGCTCATTACCCAGGGTTTGTCATCAAGCCAGGTGACATGGTTCTCATTCTTAAACCAGACTCGGAGTTCAGATCCGGGTTTCAAGCCACTACCTTTGATTTTTGTTTCACCCCACATATAACCAGCACGATTCTCCCACGTTTTATCCACAACCTCTCCTCTGAAGAGAACCCAGCCTCCAACGTTTTCAACAATTTTGTCCGCAGGATCTTCACCCGTTTCGCGGCTTTCTCGAATCATCTTGCCAACTTCGTAGCTTTTTGTCAGAGTTCCTGGAATGATTGCATCGTGGAAATCAGAGCCTTTCACTGGAAACGCAACATTTCCTAGTCTTCCCCATGCGACTTCGCTAAGTGCTTTGGAAATGCGTTCCCCCATCTCATAATTGATGACGTGTTCAACGATGCTCTTATTACCAAACCAGTCTATGAGAGCCATCGGTGCCATCGAGAATCCCTTAACGCAGACTGTGTTTTGACAAATCTCTGGTACTGCTCTGGCTGAATAGTCACCATCAACACAAGGTATGTCATGCTTCACAGCTGCATCAATCGGTGCTGGAGTATTCACGCCTCCTAGCTCAAAGGGAGCAACCGCAGCGAATTTTACTCCCATATGATCCTCTAGTGCTTTGAGACCCTCAGCTAGCTCTTGCTCATAATAACTCCAAGGGAAGCGTGTTCTTAATGCCTCAATCTCAGGAGTCGGAGGTGCAATTGTTCCTGAATAGTATGCACATGCAACCCAGTCATCATTCTTCACACGATTAACATCAATAAGCTCGATTGTCTTTCCTGCATCCATGTGAGGATACAACATATTGAGACCAAGCTCCTTGGAACCACCCCCTCCAGTTCCAAAGAATGTGCACCCAGTTGTGAGGTCTTCCACATCAGTCCTCGTCTTTAATATCAAAGTCATGTAGTCCCAATCCTCATTAAAGTGACTTAAACAAGGATTGTGCCTCGGCTCTATATATTTCCAATGGAGTGCTTCCAAAAGATTCGGAAATTGAGAACATGAAAGAAGGGAAAATGCTGGTGCACTTCCCTTGCTAATTGCCAAAACTATAGCTCTACTCTGCCTGCTTGGACCTGTCCATCCTCAATAGTGATCAGGAATCCTTTCAGGATACCCTCTCTGTACTCTGAGCCTGGATTAACACATAGCGTTCTGCCAAGCTTGCGGTAACCGACAGACTCGTGAATGTGACCATGCATACCTAGCAGCGGTTGATACTTTTCAATAACAGCTCGCACAGATTTGCTGCCAACTGGAGCCATAATTTCGTGAGCACCCGCCTTAGCCACACGGTGGTCCTCAGTCAATTGGGGTGCTACATCTAAACCGGAGTTGTATGGAGGGTCGTGGAAGTTGCAGAGCACATTAGAATAATCGTCTGTTTCAAGACGTGCAAACTCTGCTTCTAGTTTATCAAGTAGCTCTTCGTCGGGACATTCTCTATGCGTGTTCCAAGGTGTGGAGTTGACCCATTCAAGGCTGATCATGGGATATCCATGGACATCGACCACTCTTTCAAGAGGATATATGATTCTCTCGTCGTTCTTGATGATTTCGTCAATGACATAGTCATCATCATTTCCGGGATTAACGACGACCATTACTTCTTCAGGAATGCGTTCATTTGCCATGTCTATCCATTCCTGAATCCTCCCTGTCATGAGTTCCTCAAACAACTTCTTGATCTCTCCAGGAGTTTCCTGAAGTTTGGCCAACTCATCTGGTGTCAATATCTTTGGATAAAATCCCTCATCCTTGGTGAACGTGATGAACCTGTCAAGGTCCTTCTGCTTCTTGAAGGTCTTTTTCTGACCCCTAGGGTTTGCATACCACCTGTCTTCTTTTTCTTGAATTATTGGCATGATGGCTTTACCAGTGAGGTCTCCGCACATCATCGCAACATCTGCTTTGAACGCCTTTGGTGCCCGACACATCTTCTCCCAGGTCTGCTGGCTTCCGTGTGGGTCACAGGCTTGGAATATCCTCATCGAATTACCTCGTTTTAGATCTGAATTGAAAACTCGTCAGAGTCCTAGACATATCAGATTGTCGATGTGACGGTTCTGGCTAGTTTAAAGTTTAATGGTGTAGCAACTTTTGATATTTTAAGCAGATTAAGAAATAGTCATTAGTACTGTTGCCATGACACAAGATATTAATGCCCTACCAACCAACACTCAGTAGCACAAGAGCCCTTGAATTCTAGAGGAGTACACAGAATTGACTGGGAAATACGGTCCTATACTCGATGATTTCATGGAAGAGGCATTGAGGATTGAAAAGGCGGCTGCTGAAATGGATATTCCACTTCGACTAATTGGCTGTCTTGCATTTAGATTGAAGAGCCCTGACTACACTGACCTCCACATCAAGATGGGTCGAGAGGTCACAGATATTGACTTCATAAGCTATTACAAGCATCATGGGAAATTGCGGAATCTTTTCAGAGACGAACTCGGATATCACTGGGTTCCTCCTAGTTTTGCTCGTGCTAGCACTTTGAGAGACCTCTTCATTGACCAAGAGCGGGAACGCAAAGTGGATGTCTTCTACGACCATCTTGAATTCTGTCATAATATAGATTTCAAGAAGAAAGACAGACTGAGGGTAGATGAGCCTACGATACCCCTAGCAGAGCTCTTCCTTGAGAAGACGCAGATTGTTGAGATCACTGCGAAAGACTTGAAGGACCTTATCATCACCTTCCTTGCCCACGATGTTAGCACTGAGGACGATGACACGATGGTGAATGGCAAGTACATTGCCAAGCTCCTCTCAGATGACTGGGGCTTTTATTACACAGTAACAGAGAATCTTAAGAAGTTCTTCAATTTCGTGCCATCTGTTCCAGAAGTCACAGAAGAAC
>JBHLQK010000091.1:7961-11802 GCA_048884925.1 Candidatus Thorarchaeota archaeon | reverse complement strand
CGAGTCATTCAGCATAATGTCTAGTTTGGCATGTAGATCCCATTTGGATACTACAAGCACACCCAGAACTGATACTACCGCAAGCCCGATGGCTGCGCCAATCAGGGGTGCGATAGTTGAGGCCACTGCCTCAGCCCAGACTCCACCCACTGCCATTCCGATTACTTGCACTGCTGTGAAAACCACATTGAGGAGTGCAAACACTCTTCCTCGATAGTTGTCCACAACCAGGTCCTGCATTAGAGTGGCAAGTGGAATGTTGAGCATGACATCAACTGATCCAATGAGAGCCCAGGACAGAAACACTCCCCAGAACCCAGTCGAGAATGCAAGACCGAGGACTGCGATACCTGCGACTAGGCCAGCAATCGAAACAAGGTAGAGGGGGTAAGGAATCTTCTTCTTGGTACCAAGTACGTATGCTGTTAGTGTGCCTACCGCAGCTCCAGCGCTCAGAATTATACCGAACTGGACCTCTGTGACTCCAATGTAGCCTTCAAGGTGAGGCATCATCAATGCATTGAGTATTCCGGATGATCCTGCCAGTAGAATGGCGAAGATAAAGAAGAATTGAAGAATGGAGTTGCCTGCTACGTACTTGCCACCCTGAATGACCTGTGTACGCACTGACTCCTTGCTGATTGCGCCCTTGGGAACAAGAGAAGTGCTAATCGACCAGAGGGAGGCTGCTGAAAGAGCGAAAGTTGATGCCGTTATTGCAAAAGCGAGAAAGTAATCTGGGGCTAGGAGTGCGACAAGTACACCCCCAAGTGGTGGAATGGTAAGTTGTACGACCTGGAATGTCATCTGGGAAAGGGAATTCGCAGCGACTAGCTCATCGGCTTCTACTAAATTCGGAATTGAGGCGCTTCTTGCAGGAAAGAACCATGCGTTTGCGACTGCATAGAGGAATGTCAGAGTATAGACCCAATAGATGGGGGGGACGTTTCCTGGGAAGTATACAGCTAGTGGAATGAGGAGGATAAGGATGGATCGAATAATGTCAGACACAATCATGATTGTCTTTCTGTTCCATCTGTCAACGTAGACACCAACAAACCCGGCGAAGATAACTACTGGAGCCGTCTGCATCATTGCCAAAATTGCCATTGCCAATGCGGACTGAGTCAGACTGTAGGCATAGAACAAAAGAGCCAGTGAACTGATTGCTGTACCAATATTAGAAACAAGTTGTCCAGCCCAGAGACGAGAGTAATCCCTGTTGCTCAGGATACTCCTAAAGGTGTTGCCCTGGGCAGATTCGGTGGTGGCAAGAGGATTAGTCATCCTGACTTACCTCGAGAAGTAGGCATAAGCGATAGCCCTGGTGGAGATCCTAGGCTTTACTTGCCCCTTCTTGGGGGTCTTCTTGATCCTTACGAGTGCCATTGTAACATTTCACCTCACAAAGGTCATGTTAGCGTAAGCGACAGCCTGAGTCCTTTGGACTTCGACAGTCTTCTTGTTCTTCTTCACTGATGAAATTCGAGAGTTAGTTGCTAGAGCCATGATATTTCACAAGAATTACCGCTCAGAATCAGTATATATAGCGGAGCCACATCACAGGGTCACAGAATAGAGTCACAAATTGTGACTAGCTTCAGGTGGCAGAAAGAGAGGAATGGCTAACGACTAGCCGTCGAGTGGGTGTCCGGGTGCGAATCCGCGGAGAGTTTTACTAGATAATTGTGACCGACTATTCGATGAAGAGCCTAGTTCCGCAGATTGGACAAAGAACAACATTTTCTTCCACAGGTGTTGCATTGGAGATATCAAAGGACATCTCACAGTCAGGACATCGGTACATTTCCAAGTCAGCTACTCTTTGTGCAGGAAGCGCATGAGCTCGCATTTGGGCTAAGACTCTATCATCATCAACAACATCAGTTGGTGCAATAGGACGTCCTTGTGCCCAGCGATACGCGCAGTAGAGAGAGAGTAGGACCATGGGCACGAGAAATACTATGTAGAGCAGATACGTTTCTGGTGGTGCACTCACAATTGTCCCAAAGACAAGGGTGGATCCAATGATTAGCAGAAGAACGAATACCACCCATCGGAATTGGCTTGTAGGCCGTTCTTGCCTTTCACCGTAGTAGTCGTATGAGTCGTCGTCTAACATGGTAATACAATACTGCTGCGTACATTGACGGGATAAACTCTTCGTCCTCGAATAGAATGAAAATAGAGTCGAACGCGGGCCAAGCGGCCCGGTTCTAGCATATTAAGTGGAGCTGACCCTACTTGGCAGTTTTCTTGGCCATTTCCTTCGCAGTAACATTTGTGACTACACCTACTGCGACTGTCATGCCCATATCGCGCACTGCGAATCTGCCGAGCTGTGGGAATTCCTTGTAGGTTTCAATGCACATCGGCTTGAGTGGAACAAGCTTGGCAATCATTGACTCGCCTTTCTTCACGAAGTCCGGATTCTCCTCTATGACCTGACCGCTGCGCTGGTCGAGCTTTTGCAGGATTTGGTCAAATCTGCAAGCGACTTGTGCTGTGTGTGCGTGAATGACTGGGGTGTAGCCCACAGTGATGGCTGTCGGATGCTGAATGACCATTATCTGGCCAGTGTAGTCTGCTGCGACTGTCGGTGGCTTGTCAGTGGGTCCTGCAACATCACCACGGCCAAGGTCCTTCCTATCGATACCTCGGATATTGAAACCGACGTTATCCCCAGGAACTGCCTGCTTGAGCTGCTCGTGATGCATCTCGATGGACTTTACCTCACCGGTCTTGTTTGGAGGCATGAAAGTGACCTGTTGACCAGGCTTCATAACACCCGTTTCGACACGACCGACTGGGACCGTACCAACACCTTTGATTGAGTAGACGTCGTTGATTGGCAAGCGTAGGGGCTTGTCAAGCGGCTTCGGTGGAAGCTCGACCAAATCAAGGGCCTCAAGCAATGATGGCCCATCGTACCACGGAGTCAGATTAGGGGTTCTCTCCTTGAGGTTGGCTGCATCAAGTGCTGAGGTCGGAATGAATGGGATCTTATCGGTCTTGTAACCGATGCTCTTCAGGAAACCTTCGACTTCCTCCTTCACCTCTTTGTACCTGTCCTCGCTATACTTTACACTGTCATCATCACATTTGTTGACACAGACAATGAGTGACGGCACACCAAGTGTCATCGCAAGGTAAGCATGTTCCTTTGTCTGACCGCCAGGGCCAACACCAGCCTCGAACTCACCACGCTTGGCTGATACAACTAGTAGGCCTACGTCAGCCTGAGATGCGCCTGTAATCATGTTCTTGATAAAGTCCTTGTGACCAGGGGCATCAATAATGGTGTAGTAGTACTTGTCAGTGAGGAACTTGAAGAAAGCGATGTCGATAGTAAGACCTCGCTCACGCTCCTCTTTCAGGCGGTCAAGGGCAAAAGCCCAAGCCCAACTCGGACGACCCAGCTTTTCTGCTTCTTCCTTGTGCTGCTGGAACGTCCGCTCATCGACCGCACCTGTCTCGTAAAGTAGTCTACCGGTCATTGTAGACTTACCGTGATCTACGTGGCCAATGACCACGAGATTCAGATGTTCCTTTTCTTTCGACAAGGGTATGATTCTCCTTATTGAATGTTAGACTGTCCCCTAATGGGGGAACCTGCTAGCGTGTCACGCTGTGGGATGCTTTTAACGGTTTCGACAAGGCGGCTTGACCAAGAGTCCTTAAGGCACTGTTCCTATTGCAAAAAGCGTCCCCATCATCAAAAACGCACCAGGATGATTGATGAATTCATTATATTCTGTCATAGCTGCTTCGTACTCGGCAAGGGTTAGAATTTCCTTTTTCATCACATGTTCTTTTGCTCTTTCCATGAGTCGGAGCGGAA
>JBHLQK010000091.1:0-7861 GCA_048884925.1 Candidatus Thorarchaeota archaeon | reverse complement strand
TCGGAGCGGAATTTGCCAATACTGGAAAATAATGCTATCTAACATACTGGCAAGGAACTAGAGTTGAGAGAACGGGCTCAACCTTACTAAGGTAGAGTAATATCTACCAAGATCCCAATGAGGAACCTCCATGAGTTTGGGACCGCTCCTCCATTCTCAGCTGGTACTGCACTGCTTTACGTGCCAGCATCATTGTCATCTCAAATGAGATTCCCCGACTCAGTGTCATCTGCCAGACCCGCTGTTTCATCTACTACCTACGGTTTAGGAGGTATCGCAATGAGCAGCGGAGGCGGTCAACCAGTACAAGTCGTGGTAGTTGTCGGATTTGTCGTAGTTTCTGTCGTTGTGGTTGTTTCTTCGGTCTGTTGTTCACCCTCAAAGTTAGAGTTGATGTAGACGCCTGTTGCCACCATAGCCAGCAGGAAGACAGCTAGCACTGCAAGGAGTGCACGCTTCCGTTCGGGCATCTTCCTACGAACCTCTTTTGCTAAGCGAAACTGTCTTACTCTATTCGTACGGATTCGTTTAACGCTTTCGAAGAAAGGCTTCTGTCTTCCTACGGCTGTCAATCTAGGCTGCTCTCAAGCGCAATTCCAGTTCTATTATGACAAGGATTAATGCTGCTACAATTGCCAAAATGTCAACTACTTCTATCCAATTGGGCTTTTGTAAGCTAGGTAGATATAAAGTGACCATAACCGAAGCAACAATCCAGACTGCAGCAAGCCCTAAGAGAATCATCGGGACTTTCCGCCGCTCCATTCAATTTTCCTCCAGCATTTTGGCCATTGATTCACACTATGACTTGACTAGTTCGGTTATCCAGTCTTGTACCATTTCCCAGTCACGGAAATCTATTCTCTCTGGGACTTGCTCACTTGGTTCCATCTGCTGTTTCACGATACGTTTGACCAAGGCTTTCACAGCAAAGTTGTACTTACTGAAGTCAAAGACACCCGGGAACAGACCTGTAGATACAGGAGAAAAGCTAGGATATTCCTCAACAATTTTGTCAAGAAATTCACTTTGGGCAAAGTCACATTTCTCTGGACTTGCAGCGTACCCACAGACAACAAAGATTGCCACTTTTGTTTTTGATAGCGCATTTAGGTTGTTCTTGATGAATTCGAGTGGCTCCTTTGTCCATCTTCCAGCTTGAATTCCACTTCCTATCACGACTAGATCGTAGTCTTCGATGGGACTCGACGGATTTGCTCTCTTGAGATTGACTAGGTCTACCTGAGCGCCAACTTCTTGAACAGTCTTAGCCATCGCTTCTGCTGTTTCGGCTGTTGAACCGTAACGTGAACCATAACTTATCAGAACTCTCGACGACATTTTTGTACACCGCATATGAATGGAAACTTAATACTTGTGGCAGGTCAAGTTTAGTGCGTCATCTACTTCTTCTTAGCCGGAAGCCCTACTACATAGGCAACTGAAGAGTCTAAGAGTTGAGCCAAAAGCTGATCATTTGCGACTAATTCTGGTGGTATGGAGATGTATTCTTTCATAATCTGGCCTTTTCTTGGCTCAAAGTGTGTGATTTCAGGATGAAGTTCCATGATTTCTTTCTTTGATTCTTGGGGGAAACGCAGGAATATTCTTGACTCAAATACACCTGTGAGCATGTTTCCATTCAAGAATAATGCAAACTGTCCAAACATCTTGCGTTTCTCATACTTCACATTCTCAAGCTTCGCTGTGAGATAGTCCATGAGGTCTTTAGAGGGCGTTTCCCATTTCATGTAAATCCGCTCCACTGCAACCACAATTTGCTTGGGAGCTTATATGCCCTTCATACACACAAAGCTCCATGGGGCTAGAATTTGATTTTGAGGTGAAGGGATACATGATCCATGATAGGAGAAGTATTCCTGGGAATGACATGGTTCGTAAAGCGGCAACAGAATTGGCTGACGAAATTCTTGCTGGTATCAAGAGCCTTGACTTCTCACATACTGTGATGATGACTATTCTCTTCCTCATGGATGAGGGAGCGCATCTAGTACTGTTGACAAGGTCCTTTGACACAGACCCCGTAGAGAAAAGGCTGGACAGTGTTCTAAAGAGGGTCACACACGATTCAGTGACAGGAAGCCTGCATACCTACGTGATTCCTATCCTTGAGAGAGGAGAACAGAGTATGATTGATGGTGAGCAGTCTGCACCTTGACTGGAGATTCGGAAAGATGAACTGAAAACTTGGAAATTCTTCCGCCGTCCCCAACGGTTTCAACAATGTTCGCCTTCACAGATTGGCCGAAGACTTAGCTGGGGCATCTCGCTCATCTTGGTGGTCTAGACGAGGAAAAGGAAAGTGGAATGGCGCATTAAGCGACCTGCTCGGCGTAATCACTTCGCTTTCATACCTAGGGGAGCCCATTTCATTGACCAAGCTTTCAAGGCATCCATAACTGGGCTGAGATCCAGCCCCTTTTCAGTCAAGGAATATTCGACGCGAGGTGGAATCTCTGCAAAGGCCTCTCGCTTGATAATGCCTAGAGAACAAAGCTCATTGAGACGGTCTGCTAGGGTCTTTGGACTTCCCCGGATTTCATTTTGTAGGGCATTGAATCTCACAGTTCTATCATAGCCCAAGACTCTGAGTATGTCAAGTGTGTGTTTCTTTCCAATCACCGCTAGGACTCTTTTGTAGACACATTTATCGTCACAAGGTACAGATGTGTCCTGTCTGCATCTCGGAACTTCCTTGTCCATCATGAAATAGCCTCACTTCGTCAGGTCTGGTACTGATTCCGGCTGGGCTTTTACATCGCCAAGATTCTCAAGGGGTACCCATCCTTCTTCTCCCATAGGTGATCGTGCCCAAGCCCATCCACTCTCCTCAATGAGCACCAGCACTTCATCCCCTGGTTGAACTCTCAGCTCTTTTGAAGTGTAGTCTTGAAGGAGCTGATATTGCCTAGGTTCTGACAAAGGTTCTAGATAGGATTTAGGCACCCATCCATCAACACCGGCTTTGGTTCGACACCAAAGCCATCCGTCCCACTTTGTTTCCTTCTCTTGCCCCTCGAGTTGTTCTCCTTTCTTTACAACCAGAGATTTTGTAATCTCACTTTCATGGCTTTTGAGCACTTTTGTTATCTTCATACTCCTCACCAGATGAATGCATATACAGATGATAACTACATCGGCCAATCCGCGGATGGTTTTACTAGAAATTCTCTTGAGAATCTTCAGTGCTTTGGTTCTTGGGTCGATTAGCACGATCCCTCTGGACCATTATCACACCAAGGATGGTCACAGTTCCTCCCAGAATCTGAAGCAATGAAATGGTTTCGCCAAGTATCGGGATGGACATCAATACACCCCACACACCAATCAGGTTCAATGCAATTTGGACCTTGGAAGCCTCGATGTGCTTCATTGACTCATAGTAGAGCATGAAAGCAAGCGCAGTGTTCACAATCCCAACCCACATGACAATAATCCACGTTTCAGGACTGAGAGTGAGTAGTACTGACAGGTCCTCGAATAGTATTACGGACACCCAGAGAAACGGCACAGCAGAGAGCGTACTGTAGAGTGTTACACTGACAGAGTCAACAGACTTCACTGCTATCTTTCCAATGATTCCGTTGACAGCAAAGAAGAATGTGGAGGCAATCAGTATGATATCACCAATCAGTCTTGTAGTGCTAATGTTGGGGTCTACGGGAGCAGGATTAGATACTATCATGATAGCACCAAAAGTTGCCATGACTAATCCAAGGAGTTTGGCAACTGTTATGCGCTCATCAATTACAGCTGCTGCAAGGATTACTGCAAAAACAGGCGTGAAATTGAGCAATAGTACTGCATCGCTGGCGCTGGTCATTTTGAGACCTATATATTGCATTACTTGCGATAAGAAAGGGCCAGCTAGTCCAGCTGCAACTAGGACCTTCCAATGCTTGCGTGGTTCAACTGACGACTTCTGACGTCTTCGCGCAAAGTGTGCCATGGGAATGAGAATAGGGCATGCTATAGTGTATCGAAGTGCTACAAAAGCAATGGGAGTCAACTCTACAAACACGATTTTTGCAAAAATCAAGGAGGATGCCCATAGCACGGTAATAGCGAGGACTGCAAACCATGCATACGTGTATCTGGACATCTTCCCTTCCTCTCTCTTCCGCGTAGTTCAGATTCATCATCCTGACTATATCACTTTCTGAGAGAGGATTGTATCAGGACTAGAGGAAATGGAAGCGGGATTTGCAAGATAGCGTCTCTTACGCCTTATCTCGCTGATCTTGCGACTCTCTCTCGTTCTTCCTTTCTGGCAACTGCAAAGCTGGCGGGGTCGCCCTTGTAAGCCAGAAGGAGTTCGTCTACTAGGCACTCCTCAAATGACTTTGCGTTCTTGTGAGCGGAACGAACAGCGCCAACAGACAAATATCTGAGAGCAAGGTCAATTCTCCGCTGTGGTGCAACATCAACAGACCTCGGGTATGCCATCCCACCATAGGAGATACGAGTGGTTTCCTCGGATGGAGCCGAGTTCTCGATAGCAGTCACAAGGACCTGTATGGGATTCATACCAGTTCGATAGTCGATTATCTCAAAGACCCGCTTTAGTGTATGAATAACATTGAGCTTCTTTCCGGCGTTGCGACCAGTACGAGTCTTCTTGTCCTTCCTTCTGCCAGCATTGAGAAGCTTGTTGACGAAGCGTTCTACAATTGGAATATTGCTCTTGTGGAATCTCTTGTGAGCGTGTCTACCAGCGGTATGGGGAATCAGCACTGGTTTCAGGGAGATGTATCTTGCAAGACCGATGTCCTTTATCTCGACAGCTGTAGAGTCCCACTTTCCGAAAAGCAATAGGTCAGGTGCGACATGTGGCACTTCTTCTGGCTGAGTTTCCTCAACAACCCCAGTCTTCTCTTCTTCAGCCATCATGACCACCTAGCGAATCGGTTTCTCCTTCTTGCCGTAGATGAGACTGTCTAAAGCAACACCGTTGACCTTGACTACTTTCCAGCGGACTCCAGGAAGATCGCCCATTGCACCACCCATAGCACCACCGATACCTTCGACGAGTACTTGGTCGTGTTCATCGATATACTTGAGGCCACCGTCACCGGGAATGAATGCTGTGATCTGTTTACCATTCTTCGAGAGCTGAATTCGTACAGCCTTTCTGATAGCAGAGTTAGGCTGCTTGCTCTCAATCCCTACTTTTTCGAGGACGATACCACTTGCCTGTGGAGCACCCTCTAATGGATCAGTCTTTCGCCTGAGCTGGAGTACTCTCCTCTTGTAGGAAGCTTTCTTCCAACGGAACTTCTTACGTTTCCTTACAAGGGGTCTTGCTGCGAACTCGCCCAGGGGGCTCTTTCCTCGTGACAAGGTAATGTTCCTCTCTAATGATGATGGACCCACCATGTATGGTGTTCACTATTGGTGGCCACGGCTTCGGACTAAAGTTTCCTTAAAAGCATTGTCAAATGCAACTGAACATATTTGCTCTTTTAGTGCCTTGGCAGCTGATAATAATGTCTAGATGCTCTTGCTATTCATTTCTAGACCTGTATAGTCCTACCAGATTTAGAGTGATTGATAGACCAATCAGAATACCCATCAAGAAAGAGAGAGCCTCATTCTCTGGAAGAAAATGGTCGATAGTGAGTGCAATTGCAAGACATAAACCACCTAGTGGAATCAACCACTCATTCTTCAGAATCATTTTCGGGTTCGCCCAGAAGAAATTCTCTGGAGCATTAATAAGAGCATAGTTCACTGCCGCTTCAAGATTTTAGGCTATTACCACGTTAGTGAGATCAAAATGGCGTCTTGCTAGGATACGAGCACGGGCCACATTGCGGCCATCTCGACCTATTGCAATTCCACGGTCCTCAGACTTGACTGTGACAGATGCGACGCGGTTGCCATCCCTGTGGATAATGATTTTGACTTCTTCCACCCGGGCAGGGGCCAAGGCACTCTTGACAAACTCCTCTGCAGAATCAGCAATCTCAACAACATCGACAGCCCTGCCAAAGGCGTCTGCTGCAGCCTTCACATTGGATCCACCACGACCTATGGCCTTTCCGAGCTGCTTTTCTCTCACAACAAAAATGATACGTTCACTATCATCATCGCGGACGACATCTACAGCAGAAGCTCCTGTTATCCGCTCAAATGTAGCAATGAGCGACATGTCCTCCATGGAGAGCTTGACCAAATGAACCGCCTCATGCCATCTTCAGAATCTTTGAGTCCCCAGGTTTAATCACTGCTATAGCAGATACCATAAAGGGCTTACCCACTACTTCTCCCAGATCCCATGAGGTTCCCTCGAATTTTAGTACCTTTATGCCGGAGAGCGCGGCAAATCTCTCAATATCTTCGTATTCGTTTCTTGGGCAGTTAGCTGCAACAACAACTATCTTTGCCTCGGATGTCTTGAGAGCGTCTATGGACGACTTTGCACCGATTCGACATTCACCGGTACTCACTGCACTGGCGATTGGCTGATTTAGGCTCAATTGTAATGACCTCGTTGTGTATTTTCGTGTCTACTTGAGTTCTGTTTTAACGTTTCCGTCATGGAAGTGTTTATCATTTCTTACCTGTGACTGGTTGTGGACTCATTAGAAGGTCTATTGATCCGGTACCCAGAGGTATCAATTGACCAAGAATCACATTCTCTGTGATGCCTCTGAGAGGGTCCTTGGTTCCAGCAATTCCTGCTCCAAGTAGATGTTTGATTGTAACTTCGAAAGCCGCCCGTGCCAGAGCACTGTTCTTGGATCCTGAAATTCCATGCCTGCCAATCTGACGAATTGCACCGTCAGCAGTCATCATATCAGCCACCAGGATGATATGCCGAACATCAACATCCATCCCTTGTTCGTTCAGTACACTCATTGCCTCTTGGATGATAGCGTTCCGTGTGGCCTCGATACCAAGTACCTGGTTAATCTCCTTGAGATTGTTCGTGTAGACCTTGTGTGGATTGATCCCTTCTATCTCAAGGGCATCTTGAAGATTGGAACCTTCTGTATAGAGAACATAGCCATCAGACTCCTTCCGAATGACCACATGAGTCACGTCGTTGATACCCTTCACACGCACCTCTCGAATCTTCTCGCTGAGTCTTTGAAGGTCAGCAAGTGTGTCGTTTGCGGGGTAAACAAATATCACACCATCCCCTGTTTCGACTTCGCCCTTGGTCTTAATCTTGGTCTGGATGGCTTCGGCAACATTTTCGACTGTGAGGCCCTTATCCTCCATCAACTCAGGATCCAGTCTGATGTCAATAGCCTGTCGTAGAAGGTCAATAGACACGTTGCTTGCAACACTCTCAACAATGACCATCTCGATGTCACGCGCTATCTTTCGAGCTTCATTACGGTCGCCAGCAATCGTAGCATCCAAGTGTATCTTCATTGTAGGTGTGCTTGGATTATTGCGAGCATCAACAATCTCTATCAGTCGTGGAAGACCCTGAGTCACGCTTAGTTCTGCAACTCCTGCGTAGTGGAAGGTTCTGAGAGTCATCTGGGTTCCTGGTTCACCAATACTTTGAGCAGCCACTGTGCCAACTGCTTCACCGGGTTCTACCAATGACATCTCGTAAGATGCAACCACATTATCGCATATCTCATCGAACTCGTTCTTTGTTATGTCATACGCTCCTAACTTGGCCTCTAGTTCCAACATGACCTTTGGAGGAAGTCTGCGCTCCTCACGCATCTTTGCGAAACGCTTCTCCATTTGCTTCTCGATTGCATCGGTGGTCGTCTTTGTGACCTTTGTTTTTGGAGAAGATTTCGTGGTCTTCATATCTGCAGGTTTCTTCTTAGATGTGGTCTTCTTTGTAGTGGCCTTGGAGGCCTTTGTTGTC
>JBHLQK010000090.1:0-11882 GCA_048884925.1 Candidatus Thorarchaeota archaeon | reverse complement strand
GAATTAGATGACTTGAGGCTTCAATAACATGCGGTGAAAAGTGGAGCCGCCGGGAGCTGCTGCAAACCCTTATTGAGGTAAACAAAGAAGTTCAATTGAGGGAGAAGAGGCGGTTTCTTGACGCAGCGAAGTGACATTCAAAGTAGCTGTTGCGACTGGTGCAGAAAACCACGCGACCAGTGGACGAATAGACTTCGTTACTGGGGACTGAGGAAATACTACTGTTCAGCTAAGTGCTACGCAGCCGGTGAGTACCGAGCGAACCTCTATCTTGCTTTCTGTACTATGCCCGTTCTGGGATTTGCAACTACAATCCTCTCATTTCATCTATTATCCAATCCGTCCGAATTCTATGTTGGTGTGGTTCTGTTTATCGTTGCCATATTCTTTGCATATTCATCAGTCTGTACTTGCATACCTATAATCGGTCGGGCTGAACGTCGCGAGCGAGAATCACAGTCCTTCTAGAGATAACAATGAACTTGGGAGAACAGGGGTTGGGGATTCGACACAAAGAAAAGCAGTAGATGAACGCAGGATGAAATGGCGCCGCCGGGAGGGCTCGAACCTCCGACCAACAACTTAACAGGCTGTCGCTTTCGACATGCTGTTCCCAAAGAAACAGGATTCTACCGACTGAGCCACGGCGGCTGTTCGGCTGAGGTCGCGGGTGTCAATATTAACATTGCTGTCTGTGTTAGATCATTCGCCTTACGCAGCTCTCGCACTCGGAAAATGTGAGTGAAAGACCCATAATCAATAGACTCAATGGACAGCGCATTTCCCACACCAATCAACCCACATTCATGGAGGTAGTAGCAGATGGTTCCCAAGCGACCTTTTGGTCGCACCGGACACAAAAGCACACGTATCATATTTGGTGCGTATGCTTTGAACGAGGCCACACAAGCTGAGGCTAATCGCGTTCTTGAGATGCTGTTTGAATATGGTATCAACCATATTGACACGGCACGCATGTATGGAAGTGCCGAGGAGCGCATCGGACCTTGGATGGAGCAGTATCGTGATGATTTCTTCATCGCAACTAAGTCGAGAAGTCGCACGTACAAGGGAGCTTGGGAAGATCTTCAACATTCGTTAAGCAAATTGAGAGTCGATTATGTAGACCTCTGGCAGATGCATGGTCTGACCAATCCAGTAGGTTGGGAAAAGGTGATGGGGCCTGGAGGCGCCTTGGAGGCTTTCATTGAAGCACGCGATAAAGGTCTGGTGCGATTCCTGGGAGTAACAGGTCACGGCAAGAAAGTGCCCGCGATGCATAAACAGAGTATAGAGCGCTTTAATTTTGATGCAGTTCTATTACCTTACAACTATTTGCAGATGCAGAATCCCCGTTATGCAGCTGATTTCAATGAGCTAGTTGGGTTGTGTCATAGGCGCAATGTTGCAATACAGACTATCAAATCCGTTTCTCGACGACCGTGGGGGACCCGTACCAAGACGTACAATACGTATTTCTATGAACCACTCGAAAATCAAGATGCCATTGATAAGTCGGTGCATTGGGCATTGGGTCTTCAGGACAGCTTTCTGATTACAGCGGGTGATATGCGGATTCTGCCCAAGATCTTAGATGCCGCCAACCGTTTTGGGAAACGACCATCTGATATTGAAATGAGTGCTATTGTTGAGGAGTTTGATATGCAAGTGATAGCATCCAGTATGAGTGACTTGAAGTAGCAACTGCCATTTCAATTAGTAAATATAGCCTCTTTGGGACTCCTAGCTATCTGGAGTGTATTCAATGAGTAGAATCTGGAAGCCAGAGATGCCTCAAGTCAAATTTGGCAAACCTCATCATTTCGAAGGCTGGTACTATAAGATGGTTGATTCTTCGGAGGAGAACGCACTTGCTGTAATACCAGGCGTATCATTTGGTGCCACCAGAGATGATAGTCATTCGTTCGTCCAAGTCCTAGATGGCCGTAACGCACGTTCCTATTATTACAAATTTTCCATCGATGATTTTTCAAGTTCCTCAAAGGATTTTGATATTTCAATAGGAAGGAATAGCTTCTCACTAGATGGAATTTCTCTCTCACTTGAAGCCACTTCAGGTTCAGTCCATGGAAAACTCAGTTTTGGGAGAACTATTCCTTGGCCAGTGCGACGGCTTAGCCCTGGAGCAATGGGTCCATTTCGATTTGTTCCTCGTTTGCAGTGTCTTCATGGTATTCTAGGCTTTGACCATGAAGTCCAAGGTAGCTTAACTGTAGATGAGCGTGCAATTGATTTCTCTGACGGCCGCGGATATATTGAGAAGGATTGGGGTCGGGAATTTCCAAGCGCGTGGATTTGGATGCAGTCAAACCATTTCGAAGAGCAGGGAGTGTCATTCACTTCTTCTATCGCGAGTATCCCGTTCGGCCGGGGCACTTTCACCGGTCTTCTAGCAGGTCTTTTATACAATGAGGAGGTCTACCGATTCACGACCTATACTAGGGCGAAGTTCTCTACACCTAAAGTTTCAGATGATCGGGTGGTCTTCAACATTCATAATAAACAGTATTTGGTAGAGGTCGACGCTAAACGTGCAAAGGGCGCTCCTCTGCGATCTCCTGTAAAGGGGCTAATGAATGGGAGAATCCTTGAGAGTCTCGATAGTTCCATTCATCTGAGATTCTATGAACTGAAGAAGACAGCAAAGGAGCTACTCTATGAAGGAGTGGGTCGAAATGCTGGATTAGAGGTTGTAGGCAATCTCGATGAGATTGATGCTGAACCAGTTTAGGTTTGAATCCAAGAGTGTCGAAATCTAGTGTACTTGGCAAGACTGAAATCATCCCAAGGCAATTGAGTAGTTTGCTTTACTAACTCGTAGAGCCTGCTCTCCTCTTGCGTAGCATCGGACCATACCTTACAATCACGAGGACTATTACTAGGGCCATGATAATACCAATGATTACAGTACTCATTGCCTCGCTGAGAATGAAGACCTCTCTAGTGGCACTATAGGTGCCCCCTGAATCATCCACCCCGAAGAGTGTGATGTTTGTGGAACCAGGAGTATAGTCCCCGGTATGAAACTGCCAGCTAATGGTGTTGCCAGTGACAAAGTGTACTTGCTCACCATTGAAGTACACAGTCAAGTTTTGAATCTCTGCTGGGCCGCTCCCTCGTAGCGTGAAGAGTCCTTGGATGATGTTTCCGAAACCTATGCCGACGTTTCGATCCACCGATAGTGACAGAGATTCTTGACCAGAAGCCTCTATTGGCATACAGGCAAAAACGCTCACTGTGACCAATAGAAAACCAGTGATTGCCAAGGCCTGCCGGTTGCAACGAACTCTGTGGGACATCTCATCAAGTGCCTCGCAGATGTCCCTGAAACACGCTCATTAAAAAGTTCTGACGAATTTCGAAGTCCGAATCACTTGATTCTTACCACGCAAGACCCTCCGTGTGCTGTGTCTTCATGCTACAGTACATTTCGAGAGTATATAGGCACCTACAAAGTTAGCTAACCGCCAAAGAAGAAGCCAAAGACATTGTCCAGGGTCATCATCAGGATGAATCCAAGCATGAGTCCCCATGTTGCCACACGTGCATTTCCTCCCGCATGACTCTCCGGAACTATCTCGTCACCGACAACGAATACCATGGCTCCAGCTGCGAATGAAAGTCCATATGGTAGAAGCACGACTGCGATGAACACAATAGATACTCCAAGGAGTCCCCCCAGTGGCTCTACCAGTCCCGTAGCAAAGGCCAGTATAGCTGCATATTTTCGCGAATAGCCCTCTCGTACAAGTGGTGCTGCAACTGCAAGCCCCTCAGGGATGTTTTGAAGTCCAATGGCAACTGCCACGGAAATACCCGTTAATGTGTCCCCAGTCCCAAAAGAAACACCCACAGCAAGCCCTTCAGGAAAGTTGTGGATGGTAATTGCGAGCACAAGCAACCATACCCTCGACATTGAAGAGGAGGGTCCTTCTAATCCTTTCTCAAAGTGGGCATGGGGGATGTACTTGTCTGCAACGTGCACGAAAATCCCTCCCAGGGCAAAGCCTAGCCCGACTATCGAGATCACTCCAATCCAATCAGCAACATAATCAAATGCAGGCACGAGCAAGCTGAAGGCTGATGCTGCAAGCATCACTCCAGCAGCTATGCCCATCATAATATCTAGGGTCCTCCGACTGAAGCTTTCCTTTATGAATATCGGCAAAGCCCCAAGGCCAGTCGCTCCCCCTGCAAGCAGGCTCGTCAGAACTCCAAGTGAAATGGGATCTGTGAACAGTTGCATGAAATCAGGAAGGTCCAACCTCCTCTTAAGGGGTCTGCAAATGAATTCATTGGAACACGTGTTCTAAGCAAAATGGCTAACTTGGTTTTGACAAAATCTCGTCATATCTGACTGCAGGTCTAGGCTCCCGTCGTCTTGCCCACCAAATACCAAGAATGGAGATTCCCAGACCAGCAGCAATGAACATCACCACTGCAGGCGTCGATATCATGTTTTTAGTTATCACCTTGACCTGATTTTGCTCAACACCTACTTGATTGAGGTATTGAATCTCGATTTCCAGAGTGTTATTGCTCGTTACGTAGGCATTTGAAAATATTACATACCAAACCCCATCATGCGGAATTGTTAGATTGAATGCATGCGTCGCAACCTGCTCTTGATGTTCATACAGAATTGTAGCCTGATTTTCAATCCACTTGCTGTAGTTGCCAGCATCACAGATGAAGAAATCAATGGCATTTGCCGCTGCAAAAGACCCCTCTATTCTCCACCCTGTGTCTGCTTCTCTATATATTCCATAGAATTCTCCGAAATTCAAGTCTATATCTATTTCTAGGGATCGGACTGTTAAAGGCAATAGAAACAGGGTTGCGAACACGATAATGCTCGTGATTCTTCTCTCTCTCATTGGTGCCAATGTATGGAAGTATGTCCTCGAATTTCTAATTTGTCTCTTGAAAGTGAACTGGAATCGCTGGTATGGTAGAACTAAAAACAAGTATCGGCAATTAGCAAATGTGGGGATTCCGATGATTAGTCGAGAGCTGAGAGTGTTCTTCGGTTTCATCATCGTGTGTTTCATTGTCTTGGTATCAGGAATCGTGGTCTTCGCCATCACATCTATACTCCCTGCTCCCACTCTTGATCCTCTCCCACCCAGTGAGGGTCCTATAAATCACAATATGCAGACAATCGAGGCTGGGAATCTATTACTGAATGCGACGGCAGAATACTCCGGTACCATTCCACATCAGCCACCGATTAACTTCGATATGCGTCTAGCAATTAATATCACCAATATCGGGAGCAACGATGTCGACGACTTTCGAGCGTGGAAAGCAAGTGTCTTCTATTCAGATTCAGAGCTGTTCTATACCTTCAGTCTGAGTCCCGATGGGAATTCTACTATAACCGCAGGTGATAGCATCACACTCTACTTCAATAATAAAGGAGGACGGAATCTTTATGCATCATTCTGGCCATTTGACGAAATATACGCTCGAATACTTGTCACATTTGGCGTAGACCATGAGGTAATTCTTACGACGCCTCTTTCATCTGGTGACTTTGCAATTGAATAGTATGCTACAGAATTAGATGGTGGGCCCGTCGAGATTTGAACTAGTCTAGTTTTGGAAGAATCTCACCAAGATATCAGCAAATCCCATGGAATTTACGCTAGTCTTAGTTTTTAAATTCGGAATGACCTAATCCAATCCCGAAAAATCATGCCAATCACTGGATTGCATCTTCTTCTAACATACAAATGCAATTTCACATGTGACCATTGTTTTGTTTACAGCAGCCCTCATGCCAGAGGTGTGATGAGAATATCTGATGTACGCCAAATACTCAATGATGCGGAAAAACTTGGCAACATAAATTGGATATTCTTTGAAGGTGGTGAACCCTTCCTTTATTATCAGACTATGCTGTGGGGACTGCGCGAAGCCAAGAAAAGGGGATTCAAAATTGGAATCGTGACGAACTCCTATTGGGCTACCTCAGTTGAGGATGCAAGAGAATGGCTCCTCCCAATCTCAAAGATTGATGCTGATACTTTATCGATTAGTGATGATGCCTATCATTATGGTGAAACTGAGGAGAACTTTGCCAAGTATGCTCATGAAGCTGCAATAGAACTCAGTATACCAGTTGACACGATAACAATAGATGATCCGAAAGAGTATATGAAAGATATTGAATGGAAAGGCAAACCTGTTGTAGAAGGCAGTGTCCAGTTCAAGGGTAGAGCAGTGGAAAAACTCACCGAGGGATTGCCCAGAAAATCTTGGGCAGAATTCAATAAGTGTTTGGATGAAGACTTCACTAATCAGAGCCGAGTGCACATTGATCCTTTTGGTTATGTTCATTTTTGTCAAGGCATTACAATGGGTAATATGAAGAAGAATCCCTTACACAAGCTGTTTGAAGATTATAACCCAGAAAAGCATCCGATTTGCGCACCTTTATTGAAGGGAGGACCAGCAGAACTTGTCAGAGAATATCAAGTAGACCATGAAGAAGATTACATTGACGAATGTCACTTATGTTATTCAACTCGTCTGAAACTGAGAAGCAAATTTCCAGAAATTCTTGCCCCGGATGAAGTATATGGAATCCAAGAATAGAATGGTGGGCCCGTCGAGATTTGAACTCGAGACCGACAGGTTATGAGCCTGCTGCTCTACCAAGCTGAGCTACGGGCCCTGTGAATACTACAAACAACACTCAGGCTTTGCATTTTTGATATTAAGGTTGCGAATACCTGACATTTTTGCCCGCGTATTCAGACAAGTTTCTCCGACTTTAAATCGGAGTGGTAGGAACGCAGAGGAAACTCTGCCGGGACTAACTAATGATTCTGCTCTTCACATCTCAACACTGCACCTGGTGTGATATCGTCAAGAACATGATTGAGGAAGAGAGTACAGATCTAGGCTGTAGAGAACCAATCTTTGAGGTGAATGTTGAACTCCATAGTCATATAGCTGAGGCCTACGGAATCATGATGGTCCCTACGCTTGTGTCTCGAGGCAGCTTGCTTTCAGGTGTTCCATGCCAAGATGATCTCCGTGCATTCCTATTGCGGTCTCTTACCGAAACTATTGCAAAGAGAAATGAGAGCAAGGCTGTGAAAGCCATTCGCTCTGCACCACGGAAATTTGAGCTAAGATATCTACTGAGAACATCAGTTGTGCGGCCGCTAGTGGCCTCTGCCAAATGAGTCTGAAAGAAGGGACTGCTGCGTAATCTTAATAACAGCATGTCCGAGTCCGGTGCTCCAATGCCCCGGTAGTGTAGTCCGGCCCAGCATCTAGGCCTTTCGAGTCTAAGACCCGGGTTCGAACGAGTTGATGACTTTCCATCTCTCCGAAAATCCCGGCCGGGGCACCATTTTCTTTCTCTGTGTTATTCTCAAGGCTAGGGCCATATCAATGCTAGTGGTTAATAGAAATGGTGCAGAAAAGGATGAAATCTGACTTCTTTAGCTCGGAAAGTGTGAGTAAAGAAGATTTCTGCAGGAAGCAGAAGGTGCCTTTTCAAGGTGAGGTTCTAGTTTGAATGCAATTGTGGCAGCAGTCGATCTCAGAGAGCATAAGCAGGACGCCGTGAAGTATGCGTGCGATCTCATAGGCGGAATTGATGATATCGATGTTTCAGATAGCGAGGTCGTAATCAAAGTCGGTGTGTTCTACCCTGAGAGCGGATGGTACTCCACAATCGAAACTGTTGATAGCATTATCAAAGCATTTACACAAGTGCCGAAAAAGTACCTGGTTGAAACAGACAACTATCAGGGGACAGGCACAGATCGATTGAAAGTGTGGGAGCCATTATTTTCAGACAGTGTTGTTCCTGTGAACCTGTCTGATGAAGCAAAAACCATTCCAGTTATTGTTCCAAACCCGGTCAGAGAAGTATCCATTGATCTTGCAAAACTAGTCTTGAAACCGCGTGTCTTTGTCAGCACGCATGTCATGAGAATCTATGAGAAGGGGAGCATCCTCAAGAACCTCTTTGGACTTCCGCCTACAAGAAAGAAGGCACAGTATCATAAGAATGAAATCTTTTTCAATCTCCTAACATCCCTCTATGAGGCTATTGGAGGCATCGACCTGGCTGTTCTAGATGCTACCTACTTTTCGCAGTTCTCCAAGGAGAAGGGAGCGCGAACTCGGACGGACACACTCTTTGTTGGACGTGATGCTGTAGCAGTAGAAGCTGTTGGTCTTCATCTTGCCGGTATTAAACCACAAAAGGCTCAGGTGATTCATTCTTTTGTTGAGAGAGGACTGGGGATTGGCAATCTTGATGAAATAGACGTCGTCGGTGTTCCCATGGACAAGCTCGAGCTCAAGTTTGGAGAAGCAAGAAGGTCACTTGAAGCAGAGATATCTTTGATACCAGATCCTTGGTCAGCATCAAAGGCTGTCGATGACCTCATTAAAGACGGCTATTTCAAGCTGCCCATCAAAAGAACAATGTCAGAAGTAATTACAGCTCTTAAAGAAGCAGATCCCAGAGCAAGGAACAGAGATCAGATGATATACACAACTGTGAAGAGACGTTTTGACAAAGGGAAACTAATGGGTGAGAAAACGGACAGTGAATGGGTCTTTTGGACCATTTAGTTCAATTTCGAACAAGTCGATTGCTTTCTCTCTCTCCGAAAATCCCAGCCGGGGACAAGAACCGATTCCGATTTAACGTTCGCACTATGTGATTTTCAGAAGCATGTTGAAGTCTGCTGATTCATATGAGTGGGTAAGTGCTCCTGAAGAGATGATATCTACTCCACTCTGAGCATAATCTTTGATGTTGTCCTCATTTATACCGCCGGATGCTTCCAACAATACCTTGTGCCGAATTTCCCGTTGGGTCAATACTTGGTGCACTCCTCCTGCGTCTTGCGCTGTGAAGTTGTCTAGGAGTATGATGTCTGCACCGGCTTCTATAGCCTCAATGGCTTCCTGAAGCGTACGGACTTCACAGGATATCTTTTTGCTGAATGACACACCAGCTCTTGCAGCTTTGACTGCATCACGTGCACTTCCAACTACGGCGATATGATTATTCTTAATCAAGACCATATCATCAAGTGCATAGCGGTGAGTGTCTCCGCCCCCTATCTGTACTGCTCTCTTCTCGAAGTACCTGAAACCTGGAGTTGTCTTTCTTGTAGCAGCCACACGCACTTTTGGATTCATCTCTCTCGCAGCTTTAACCATTCTATAGGTCTTTGTGGCTATTCCACTCATCCTCTGGATGATATTGAGACAGACTCGTTCTACTCCTAAAAGAGTGCGGGCAAGGCCCCTAAGACTAACTATGGGTTCTTGAGGGCCCACCCAATTACCTTCGAAAACAAATTCCTCGTAATCAAGGCCCGTGAGTTCGGCGATTGCAATCGTTTCCTTGACCCCCGCCAGTACCGCCTTACTCTTTGCGTAGACTGTTGCAGAGCCTAATGCATCCTCAGGTATTGTTACAGTGGAGGTCAGGTCTCCAGTTCTGATGTCTTCCTTTAGGAATCCCTTAAGGGTTTCAATCACATCTGATGGTAGGTCGTTCACAACATCACACTCCTCTAGCATCTGGGATGCTCCGGGTTCCTTACAATGTCTTTTCTGGGGGTGGTTTCCCCAAATATCTCTGCTTGAAACGACATGAATTCGACTTCAGGATCTTTCCAGAGGTCCCGTGGAAGTCCGGCCTTATTGCAGGTGTGCTCCAGAAACGTCTTCACATCCCATCCATATTGTACTGGGACTTGTGGAAGCAAAAGTCCACGCATCATGCCTCTGATAGCAATCAATCCATCCCTCCCTACTTGAACGAGATTCAAGAGATTCTCTGGGCTGGAGTATTCTAGTTTTTGTGGAGGCGTGAGAACGCTTAGGTCAACTATGACTTGGTCCAGCTCCGCAGGACTCATTGGTTCAAATCGGTAATCATGGACCGCTGCATCAACTGCTGAATCGATGGTGGCTTCTATCAGTGGTTGTGTTGGATACGGCCGGCCAATACACCCTCTAAGCCTGACATGCTCATCTTCCAACAGATTGAGTGTCACGAACACTCCCGACTTTTGCCATAGTTTGGGCGGGGCATCATCGGGGGGACTGGGCTTCGAATTATCAAGTATGTATTCATCGACTGCCTGTCTTGCCAGTTTCACAAGAAGAGTTCCTTCTTCGTCAGAATATGCATGGTCCAATCCATGTCCACCATTCTTCTTTCAGCACATCTTGCCGATTATGCTTTTCGCAGCTACCTCAAACGCCGCAAAGGCACTCTGCCAACGACACCCGGATCAGTGAAGAACCCGCCATAGCTGTAGACTAGCTCGCCGCCAACGATGGTGATGACAGGACGCGCCTTTACACTCCTGCCTTCAAATGGAGTAATTTTAGCCTTGGAGTGAAAATCTCTGCCACGAATATCCCAGGTCTCCTTTGAAACAACAGTGACATCTGCATCATAGCCCTTGGCAATGACCCCTTTGCCTGCAATACCAAGAATTCTGGCAGGGCCGGAGCTGCAGACTCTGAGATAATCCAACCAAGATACCTTTTCCTCAAAGACAGCTGTCAGCATTAGGGGCACTAATGTTTCAAGTCCAGGTATACCCGAGTCCGCATCCATAAACGGAAGTTTCTTCTCGAAGGTTTCATGAGGTGCGTGATCTGTCACAACACAATCAATCCCACAGGTTGAACAAAGCCCTTGCTGAAGGACCTCATTATCATGAGGTGACCGCAATGGAGGGACCATTTTAGCCCTGCCATCATCATGAGAGAACTCTCCTCCACTCAGGAAGAGATGATGCGGTGTGACCTCTGCAGTAAGTGTATCTTCAGCACGATTCTCCAATATCAATCGAGCAGTCGTACCGCAGCTGACATGACAGACATGTAGTCTACTTTCATAGACCTCTGCCTTTACTGCCAGAAATTGCTTTAGGGAATCCACTTCGTTTTCGCAGCTGTGAAGTCGAAAGAATTCATCATGTGTCCTTGGCCTCTCTCTCTTCTCTGCTGAGGCTGGGTGAAACAACAGAGGTATGCCATACTTGGCCGAAAGCTTCAGACATTCCTTAATACGTTCCTTAGTATAGCATGTACCTTCAGTTAGTGGAGCATGCGGATATACTTTGAATCCCAGAATGTGAGGTATCAAGTCCTGACTCACATCACTGACTATCTTTGGGATTCCAGCGTAGAAACCCACGTTGACATATCGTTTCTCCCTAGCTATGGCTATCTTCTCCTCCAAATCATTAGGAGCTATAGTTGGAGGAATCGAGTTTGGCATATCGACGACAGAAGTCACACCACCTGCAGCAGCAGCCATAGTCCCTGTAGAATACTCCTCCTTGTCTTCCTGTCCCATGTCTCTCATATGAACATGAATATCGATCACGCCAGGTAGAATATAAAGTCCTTCACAATTGATTTTTTCAGATGCGTGGGGTTCTAAGCCCGGCTCATATATGCCCTCTATAATGCCTGCATCAATTGTGACTGAGCGGATAACTTCTCTGCCGTCAAGTATCACAATCCCTCTCTCTAGGATGCTATCTACAGGCATGTCTCTTTCTTTGTCACGGCACGATATGATTGTGTCGCCGAAGGATTATTCCTTAATTTCCGGGACCTTGAATTTGTTTGCGACGAAGCGAGTCAGATCAGTTGCACTGATAATACCTATGAGTTTGTTACCCTTGCCTACCACAGGCAGTGTATTCAGATTTGCATCTTTCATTTTCTCAATTACACTAGCAAGGGGATCTTCTGGAGATACTAGCGGCGGCTCCCTTATCATAGCATCTACAACTCGTATCTGTCTGACTTGATTTCTGCGGTGCTTATCAGGCACTTCTTTACTG
>JBHLQK010000089.1:0-11993 GCA_048884925.1 Candidatus Thorarchaeota archaeon | reverse complement strand
GTTCAAATTGAGAGGGTGGACCTCAAATGCCCTTCGGGGCACCAAGTCTTTGGCTCCGGCCAGCGTCCCCATTCTATTCTATATTGATTTTCTCTGGAGTAGCTCTTGAGTTCACAGGCCATAAGCCAGTATATCTACAATGTCTGCAACGCCGATTGAACTACCTTCTTGTCGAGCTCCTTCCTCCAGATTATTGACACAGAATGGGCATGCAGTGGCTATGATGGCTGCACCAGTTTCCAATGCCATTCTGATTCGATCTGCACCGATTCGTTTCGAGAGATCTGGATCATAGGAGCGTACACCTCCGCCTGCGCCACAACATAGTGCCGCTTTCCTTTTGGTTTCCATTTCGACCAACTCAACTCCGGGAAGAGCCCTTAGAATCTCACGAGGGGCTTCAAATATTCCGAGTTCTCTGCCGAGATGACAGGGGTCGTGGAATGTGATTTTCCGTTTCTCACTTGACCCTCTAAAGACTAAATCTCCATTTCTGATGAGTTCTGCGGCATATTCTACTATGTGCAAGACATCAGGCAGTTCAATGCCAAAACGTTGGGGAAAATCTGTCTTTAGAGTATTGAGGCAACCTGGACAAGACACCACGATGCGTTTTGCACCAGCATCTGAAAATGCCCTTTCCAATCTCTCGGCAATTTCCTTAGCAGCTTCTACCTTTCCGGTTCTAATCATCACTGAGCCACAGCAAGGCTCCGATTCCAGAACTCCGAAATCATCAGCAGCGGCTTTCAGAATCTTCGCAGTGGAGATTGCTATTGTGGGGAGTCGCATCCCAGCTGTGCATCCCGTGTAGTAAATTGTTGCAGCTTTGGTTGGGATATCAAATCCAACCTCTCCTACCCAATTTCTCCGAATACTATTGTCATCCTCATATGGGTTGAGATGGGCAAGAATCTTATCAACAACATTATCTCGCGCCTTATTTGGTGCATCATTCAGAACTTGGCGAACCTGCTCCAGAGTCTTTTTTGGATTAAACTCGGCAGCACATATTTCAGTGCAATTCCCGCACAACATGCATGTGTAGAGTGACTCAACATTCTCGGCTGTCTTGTCTAGTCTCCCATCTATGAGGGCTTGCGCCACCTGAATCTTGCCTCTCATGAAGCTCGTTTCAAAGCCGCTTGAATTTCTCCAGACTGGACAGACTCCATCAAATCCAAGTTCTTCGTACACTGCATTTCGACAAATTCCGCATCTGCGACATTGCGCTAGATTCTCTGCTAGGTCTTCCATGTCGATGTCTGTCATCTCTCATATTCCTCCTAATACGCCGGGATTAAGGATTCCGTTAGGGTCTACTATGGTCTTGATTATCTTCAGCAAATTCATGTAGTCTTCAGTCCCAGGCATTTTCCCCTCCCAATATGGCGCAAGCTTGAAAGGTACTGCTCCAGTTTGATAAACGGTTTTCGCCAACTCATCATGTGCAGTACGTATCTTATATTCCTCATCTTTATCCAGTGGATCAAAGTAGAGGTGGGGGTACATGTTCATTGATGAGTGTCCAGACAGGAAGCCAGCGGTGTGCCCGAGGAAGCCATACTTGTCCATGACTGCAGTTATTTCTTCAACTGAGCGATGGGAGTTTGTGGGGGTTTGATGATGGTAGAGTGTTCTCCAATGCCAGCCATGCGCGTAGCAGGTTCTCACGAATGTCCACATTCGTGTTTCCCATTCACCTCTCGGGAGTTCGGGTATACCAATCAAATGACCTCCAAGCTCCTCACATATCATTTTGGCCTTCTCGACGTCACTGGCAAGTTGATCCTCTCTGAGCCTACCTATTGTCATTGACACGGTCCGATATGGCCATTCATGCTTTGGAATTCCGTATTCATCTCCCAGCATTTCCATGAACAAATCCAAGACTGGTCCTTCATAGATAGAGGCGAACATCGCTGAAACATCATTGTTCTTAATATCAATCAGAAATCTTTCTGCCTTGTCTGTTGTTTCGAATCCGTAGGTTTCATAGTGAAAATGCTTCATTCTCTTGAAAGTCTTCAGAGAAACCTTAGTAATGACTCCAAAGCTTCCTAATGAGCCTATGAACATGCCAGTGACATCTGGACCAAAAGCGTATCTTAGAAATGGACCTGGCGCATTTGGATTTGCCTCTGATCCAGTCTGGATGATGTCACCATTTGCAAGAACTACTTCTAATCCAAGGACCATCTCCGCTATACAGCCATATGCACTAGAACCAGGCCCGGCGCCATTGACAGCCACATTTCCAGCTATAGTACACACCAATGCAGATTCTGGAGTAATCGGGACCCACAGGTCATATTGATTCAGATACTTATCGAGCTGGCCAAATGTGATTCCCGCGCCTACCGTGACGGACCTAAGCTCCTCGTACAGATTTATTTCTTGGAGTCTCATAAGTTCCAGGACAAGACCATCTGGTTTCGGGATTGCTTCTCCCTGGAGAGAAGAGCCTCCCGAACGAGGCGTGACTAGTATTCCTTCAGCATTGCAGAGTTTAACAACCCTTGAAACCTCCTCTACAGAACCGGGTTTCACAACAGCACCTGGGATCGCAGGATCTTTCGCCATGGACGCTGTTTCGGAGTAGGTGAGCAGGATATCCTCTCTTGTGGACACATAGTCTTCGCCTACAATCTCAGCTAGCTTTGCGACTATTTTCTTATCCATGCTAGATTCCTCCCAGAGCACCCGGATTCATTATCCCCTTTGGATCTAATGCGTCTTTCAATCTCCTCATGAAGTCAAGATAGCTATCCATCTCTTCTACTCCATCGACCCAATATGGTGCGAGTTTGAATGGGACTGCTCCAGTCCTAAACAGACGCTGAGCGAGTTCTTTGTGCGCATTCCGCACTCTTTGCTCATCATCAGGATCTTGCGGGTCGAAAAACAACTGCGGATAGTAATTGTAGCTGGCATGGCCGGATTGAAATCCTGCACTGTGACCAAGAATGCGATGTTTATCCATTACTAACCATAGTTCATCCAGTGTTCGATGCCAATTGGAAGGTGTCTGATGGTGATATAGAATACGCCAGTGCCATCCATGAACATAAGAGGACCGAGCAAGTAGTCTCAATCTGTTCTCCCATTCACCTTTTGGTAATTCCCTGATTCCGATTACATGCCCTCCAATATTCTCACAGATTTTCTTGGTCAAAGCAATATCGCTGGAGAGATGATCCTTTCGGATTGAACCAAGAACTACTGAAACCGTGTAGTTGGGCCATTCATGGATAGGCACACCATACTCCTCTCCAATCATATCAAGGAAGAAGTCAAGAATTCGTCCTTCATAGAGAGCGACCCAAACAGAGCTGACTTCATTCTGTTTCAAATCGATTATGAATTTCTCCGCCTGCTCTGCAGCCTCGAACCCATAGGTGTTATAGTCGAAGTGATGCATTCGCTTGTATGCCTTTAGTGACACCTTGGTGATGATTCCAAAGCTACCAAGGGACCCTATGAATATGCCCGTCAGATCTGGGCCAAACGAGTAGCGTAGGAATGGGCCTGGGGCATTTGGATTGGCTTCGGAGCCGGTTTGAATAATTCGCCCATCTGCCAGCACAACCTCCAATCCGAAGACCAACTCCGCAATGCATCCGAACTTCGCAGACCCAAAACCGGCACCATTGACCGCCACATTACCTGCGACAGTTGCTGACAGTGATGAGCCAGGATAGATTGGTATCCAAAGGTTATGCTTGCTGAGGAACTTTTCTAGAATTCCGTAAGTAACGCCAGCACCCACTGTGACAGAACGAAGGTCTTCATACAGAGTGATGTCATTAAGTCTCAGCAGTTCAAGCACAAGGCCCCCTTCTCTTGGGATGACCTCCCCCTGAAGACTGCTTCCTCCTGACCTCGGAATCACAGGGATTTCATACTTGTGTGCAATCTTCAAAATCTGCGCAACTTCATGCGTCGAACCTGGACGTATCACCGCATCGGGCAATACCGGCTCATAGCTGGTTGATGCAGAAACTGAGTAGGCTATGAGAACATCCTTTCTGGTTGAAACATACTCCTTGCCCACAATCGCTGAGAATTCTTTAATGACTCTAGGATCCAATCCACTGCCTCCACATGTCGGAGTGGTTTAGAATATGTGTCGTATCTTCATCAAGTCGCTTGTAGATCCCTTAACCTTCAGCTTCCTCTTGAGAAGGGCACTTGCTGCACTCATCTCCTCAAGGAATAACTTCCGAATTGTGTCTTCATCGCTTTGAATCGTCATATCTGGACTATCAACCTCGCCCTCATGAACAGTAATGTTATTGTCTTTCACAAGGAAATTGTACTTACCACCTTCCTTTAAGATTAGAAGCGCGGTTCTCTCCCATCCGTTGATGGCTTCCATGGTTTTTTCTCTGGTGAGTCCAACAGCAATTCTTTCTCGCATTAGCTCTAGCAAGTCTTCATTCATCTCAGGTTCTCTCCAATGGCGGTGCTGATGGGTTGCGTGGCTTAACGGCTTTTATAGGTAGTGGACTTTCATCCTCTATACTCTTGAACTATCTTTAGGAACTTCTCAACTTTTTCTGTGATTATTTCGAATTTTCCCTCTCGTATCGCTTTCTTGTCAGTAATCGCACTGCCCACGCCTAAGGCAAAGGCTCCAGCTTCAAGTAGGCGCCCCGCAGTTGTCAGATCGACACCTCCTGTTGGGACTAGTGGGATATGAGGTAGGGGCGCTCTTACTGCCTTGATATAGTCGGCTCCTCCAAGATTACCACAAGGGAAGATCTTCACAGCGTCAGAACCAAGATTGTATGCATCAAGTATCTCTGTTGGAGTCATTGCACCGGGAATACATGCCTTTGAGTGCTTTCTAGAGGCTTCAATGAGTTCTTTTGAGTATCCAGGACTTACTATGAACTCGGATCCTGCGGCTACGGCTTCATCTACCATCATCGCATTGAGAACTGTTCCTGTGCCTACAAGAATATCTTCTCCGAGCTCCTGAGTAAGCGTCCTGACCACATCGGTTGCTCCAGGCACGCTGAAGGTGACTTCGATGATTCTCACACCGCCTTCCACGAAAGCCTCCGCAACCTTGAATGCAACCTCTGTCGAATCAACCCTGATTATTGGAATCAGTCCTGTTTCATATATGAGGTCCATGACCTTCTTCTTATCCCACATGAAATTTACCTACCTATCTATTCGGAGTCCCCGCGCACGTCCCTTAATCAACGATTCAACTTCTGATTTGTATACAAATGCTAGGTCTCCAGGCACGGAGTGCTTCAGAGCGGAGAATGCAGCACCAAAATCCACAGCCTTCTGTAGATCTTTGAGAACCAAATATCCATAGATGAATCCTGCACTGCATGAGTCACCACCACCAAGGCGGTCGATGACCTCTATGTCATAGATTGGGCTCTTGAACACTTTTCCATCTGAAAACGCAAAGACCGACCATCTGTTGTTCAGGACTGATGGGGTTTCTCGAAGTGTTATGACGACAACCTCAAACCCGAATTTCTCAGTTAGCTTAAGTGCGACTTCCTCATAGTCTTTCCCTTCGATACCATAGACTACCTTGGTATCCTCTTCTGTTGTGATAAGTATGTCAATATACTCTGAGGCGGGCTCGGTGAATTTCCGGGCTTCTTCAGGTGTCCAGAGTTTCCCTCTGTAATTGACATCATAGGACACCTTGCATCCTCGTTCTTTCGCAGTTCTCAGAGCTTCATTTGTCGCTTCTGCACAAGTGGAACTAAGTGCCGGGGTAATGCCACTTGTGTGGAAGAGCTTTGTCCCTTCTAGTATCCTATTCCATGGCACCTCGCCGGGTTGTATTCTACTTATTGCGGATTCTTTCCTATCGTAGATTACTCGATTGGTTCTGGGTGCTGCACCAAACTCTACAAAGTAAACTCCGCAGCGACTATCCGGATCCCAAAGAATGTGGGATGTATCGACTCCATGCTCTCTAGCCTTATTGCGTATGAAATGACCAATTGAATTATCACCAAGCTTTGTTACATAAGCTGAACTAAGCTCAAGACGTGAACATGCCACAGCTACGTTCATCTCAGCTCCTCCTGCATGGGCGTTGAAGCTGTGCGTCTGTTCAAATCTCATGAAATCAGGAGGGGAGAGTCGAAGCATGACCTCACCGAACGTGACTACATCATATCCCATTGAATCACACTCATTAATTGGTCTAACAAGATGAGAGAGAATGAGCTGAAAGTTAAATCTGCCGAACCTAGATCTATGCACTTGGAGTAAACTCCGTTCGTGCGATGACCTCATCTTGTACGAACGGGTCAAGCTCTATGAAATATGCACTATACCCAGCCACACGTACAATGAGATCTCTGTGCTGGAGAGGATTCACTTTTGCGTCTTCAAGGGTTTCTCTGTCAACAACATTGAACTGGACATGGAGTCCGCCTAACTCAAAGTATCCATCTATCAGACTGATGAAATTCTTTCTACTTGAAACGGATTCGAAGAAGTCTGGAGTGAATTTCATGTTGTATAGCGTGCCGTTGTAGCACAGTTTGTGGTCTAGTCTAGCCACGGATTTCATAGCAGCTGTTGGTCCATGAACATCGCGATTCTGGGTAGGTGACACCCCGTCAGATATCATTTTGCCCGCTTTCCTGCCATCTGGAGTAGCTCCAAGAGCCTCTCCCTGCGGTATGTACATGGAAACCGAGAACAGTGCTCCATGGTAGGGTCCGCTACGTGTTGTCATTCTCCTTTGAATAGATTCGCAGAAGACCCGCCCGGCGTCACGAGCCAAGAAATCCACGCGCTCGATGTCATTGCCATACTTATCGGGGTCGTTCTCAAGTCGAATTCTGAACTCCTCTCTGCCCTCGTAATTACTAGCAAGTGTCTGAAGCATCTCCTCCATGGATACTTCTTTCAATTCAAAGACATATTTCCTGAGCATGGAGAGGGAGTCGGCCACAATCGCGATACCTGTTCCCATGATGCCTCCAGAGTTGTACTTCGCCCCTCCATCCTGCATTGTCATTCCTTTCTCCAAGCATCCTTGAAGGAGCGATGAGATGAAAGGTGTGGGCTTCTCACTTGAAAGTATATCAGCAGCCACTCTGTCAGCTTTTGTAAGAAGATCGATGGCATGATCAATCTGTTTCTCAAATGCTTTCCAGAGATCTTCAAAGGACTTGAAGTCCTTGGATTCACCTGTCGAAAGACCTACCCTTTCTCCTGTCCTAGGATCTCTTCCATTATTGAGAGTAATTTCCAGAATCTTGGGTAAATTGACATAGCCGATATTCTGTCTAGTGTCTGACTTCCCGCCGATAATAGGCTCTACACATCCCAAGATGGAGTAGTCATGGACTTCAGAATGATCAGTGCCCTTTTCTTTCATCAGTGCGATGATTATCTCATCATTGAAGAGTCCCGGCATTCCTAATCCCTTCGAAATGACATCGACGACCTTTAGTTTGAATTTCTCAGGAGTTCCCTTGTGCCATCTAAAGGAAATAGTTGGTTGAGTGACCCTTGTATTCCCAGTGACCTCCAGGATGAGTTCCGTCAGATCATTACATGCATCGCTCCCATTTGCATCCTGGCCGCCTATGGTAAGATTCTGAAACATTGGGAAACCTGCAAATGCAACGCTGTAGTATTCATCTCTGAGTTTGATCACTGAGGCGAACTTTATCCAGAGCATCTCCAGGAGATTAATTGCCTGCTCTCTGTCAATCCTGCCAAGCTCCATGTCTTTCCTATAGAATGGATACATGTATTGGTCAAATCGACCAGTTGAGATAGAATGCCCATTGGACTCCATCTGAACGAGCAACTGGATAAACCAGAAAGACTGGAGTGCCTCGTGGAATGATTTTGCTGGTTTCGCAGGCACTCTCCTGCATATCTGTGCAATGCGTCTGAGTTCTTCCTTGCGGTCAGATTCTTTTGTTTCCGAAGCAAGCTGTTCTGCAAGGTCTGCATATCGATTGGCAAATCGAATTACTCCAGCTATTGAAATCTCTACAGCTTCATAGAATTCCTGTTTCTTTCTATCCTTCGTTCTGTTGCGAAGATTCGCCGCCTCTTTTGCTATTGCATCTAGACCATGTGACAAAACGTGCTCGTAGTCTACGATGAAATGGCCAATGCCAGTTCCTGGTGCTCCGATAGTGAACAATCCTGCTCTAGAGGCGATTTGAGATTCCTCTGGCATCTCTCTCCGGGCTATTTCAGCGGTGCTCTTTCCTTTCCAATATTCAAAGACCTCTCTGAGCGTCTGTTTATCAGTGTCATCTATTTCGAAGCGCTCAGTTCGTCGCTTGTCTAGTCTGTCCAATTCCTCGTAAATCCATGTCCAGCTATACTCTGGAAAGATTTGGCAGGAGCGAGGAGTGGATCCCATGTTTGCAACAATTATCTCCTCTGGTTCAATTCGAATAGTTAAACAGTCCAAAACAAAGGAAAATGCCCTTGCCATTCTTATTTGAGTAGGTTCATCCGAATGAGATTTGAGGTACTCAGTGAATAGTTGAGCTCTTTCTGAAGATATAGTTGGCTGAGCCTCTAACATGCGGTCGCGCAAGCGACTTGTCCGAGAGTTCATCGTCTGGAATATACCACTCAAAGCTATTTACTCTTCCTCTAGCGGTCAAAATACATCATCGAAGAAGTTTCGGCAAATATGTGTCAAGCCTCTGTATTGCCTCTTCAATGGTTTCAGTAGACATGGCATAGCAAATGCGAAGGAACCCTTCACCATAACGTCCGAATGCAGAACCATGAACTGTCACAACGCCTGTTTCTTCAACTAGCTTCACAGCCAAATCCCACGATTTCATGCCATAGGCGCTGATATCTGGAAATACATAGAAAGCACCTCCAGGTGGTTCCAGTTCAATTCCCTCAATGGCATTCAGGCCTTTCGTGATAATATCTCGCCGTCTTCTAAAGGTGTCAATCATCATCCTAACTGAGTCCTGAGGTCCACGTACAGCTGCTTCCGCAGCTTTTTGGGAGATCGAAGTCGGCATCGATTGGACATGCTCTTGAAGCTTGACCATCTGTGCAATAAGCTCTGCAGGACCTGTGGAGAAGCCAATTCTCCATCCTGTCATGGCATATGTCTTGGAAAACGAGAAGAGAGAAACTGTTCTCTCCTTCATTTCAGGTAATGAACCAATCAACAACGGGTCTTTGTCATTCCATCTGAACTTTTCATATGCGCCATCTTCTAGCACATAAAGGTCATTTTCAATGGCGATTTCAGCTACTTTTTTGAGTTCATCTCGTGGCATGGTCCCTCCAGTGGGATTATTGGGGAAATTAAGGACTAGTAACTTTGTTTTGTCTGTGATTAGTTTCTCAAGATCCTCGGCCTTGAAGGAGAAACCCAGATCTCTCTTGAGCTGAACTGTAACTCCCTTTCCATCACACATCGCCACATGCGCGGCATGACTGACAAATCCTGGATCTGGATAGATTACCTCATCACCAGGATCAACAATGACAAGATTGGAGAGCAGCAATGATCCCATTCCTCCAGCTGTGCAGATTATTTCTGTTTCAGGATCAGCATCAATGCCATTCTCTCTCTTGAGTTTCTCAGCAAATGCCTCGCGGACTTCAGGAAGGCCTGCATTATGCGTATACTTGGTGTAGCCGTCTGCAATCGCTTTGATTGCGGCATCTTTGATATACTGAGGAGTATCAAAATCAGGCATGCCCACCGTCATGTCTAGTGCATTCTCTCGACCCATTGCCATCCTGAACATCTTTCGAATCTCGCTGGCCATGATGACATCATTTCTCTTCGCGAGCATTGCTTGTCACTGTCTGGTGGCGGAAACTACCTGCTTTATATAATGTGTCAATTGGACCACACGGGTTCCTTTGGTTAAGTGGATGGTTGCAGAGGAGATTTAAGAAGCTACTCGGGAATGGAGCTCTAGATTACAACTTCATCATTTCATAATTGGAGAAGTGTAAAATGACTGACAAGAAACAGGTCATCATCGATCGATGCTTGAAGCTCTACGTAGCTGCTTTCTCAGATGCAGCTGATGAGGTTGGTATTGGACGAGTCTGCATGGATAGTGGCATCATTCCTTTGACGAAGAATGTGCGAATGGCTGGATTTGCGAGGACTGGGAGAATGGTCCGTTCACCTTCTCAACGCCCATATGACGAAGAACAACTCGACCGTCTGATGAGCTTGTCGACAGACGCGGAAAAAGGTGACCTTTTGGTAATCGATTCTGGAGGAGCTGACGATTGTTCTGTCTGGGGTCAGGTGCTAACGAAGATTGGCTTGCCTAGGGGTATACAAGGTGCAGTAGTCGACGGGACATCAAGAGATATTGTGGACATCGATAAAGTAGGATTTGCTGTTTTTGCTCGAGGACGTCACCCTGGAACTATGAGAGGCAGATTGGATGTTGAATCTATAAATCAACAGGTGGTCTGTGGAGGGGTCATCGTGAATCCGGGAGATCTCGTATTCGCAGATGGAGACGGTGTAGTTGTTATTCCACAAGACAGGATTGAGGAAGTCCTGAAGCATGCTGAGGAAGTGGTTGATACAGATAATTGGTGGTCTGAGAAACTAGATGATGGCGAAGACCCTCATGAACTTCACAAGGAACGTCCTATTCCCTAGAAGTCTAAGGGATATCGTCCCCTCTTTTCTGCATAATCATACATCTCTAGAATCTTCTCAGGTGTCGAGTCTGGTTGTATGTTGTGTGCAGGTGCTAGAATGTAGCCTCCTCTGGGTGCCAGAGCTTTGAGACGCGTGTCTATCTCGCTCCTAAGGTCATCGAATGTGCCCCTTTCAGACATGGCACGTTGAAGATCGATACCTCCATGAAAGGTGAGTCTATCTCCATATTTTTCTTTGAGATGAACAGAGTCCATTCCTTTTGCAAGAGGTTGAATTGGATTGAGGATGTCTATATCAACCTCCAGTAGATCATTGATCATTGGTTCAATCGCTCCACAGCTGTGATAGAGAATTTTGACATGAGGAGCTCTCTTGTGTATGTCACCATAGATCTTCTTGTGCCTAGGTTTGACGAGTTTCCTATACATTCGAGGACTCATTATCAAGCCATCCTGATGCCCGAGATCGTCGCCAACCTGAACAATGTCCAGATAATCCCCTGCTTCATCTAGCAGAACCCTATTCATATCTAGAGCTAGCTCCATCGCTTTGTCCATCATTGCCTCTGCTAGCTTCGTACGCTGGCCCAAGTCAATTAGGAATTTGTCAAATCCACGCATATAATGTTCACATATCTCAAAGACACCCCACGGACCGCCCACCATTCCAACTACTGCAAAATCTGTTTCTTCGTGGAGATACCTAGCCCATTCGACAACTCCTTCCATTCTTGATGGGTCATCTGAATCAGGCCATGGATACTCCTCGACCTGTTCAATCTCTGTAAAATCAGCCCATGGAAAATGAGTCACCTCCCAGTAGAGCCCAATGTATTTGCCACGAAAGCCATATTCGGTGTTTGTTGAGCCATCAGCATAAGTCTTCATCTCAAAATTAGAAGACGGGTTCATGTATACGCGTCGGAAGTCCACATGGAGTCGACGTAGCATTTCCTCTGAGATTTTCCATGCTTCCATAATACCCCATTCCTGATCCTCCTGAGCAGTTATGCCAAGGTGATCCTTTAGATTACGATATGCCGCTGATGTTGTCCAATAATCGATGGGAACTCTATCTGGTTCCTCATGGTTCACAGACTTATGGAATCTCTCTCTCGAATTCATTCTTCATTGACACTCCCAGGGTATGTGCCAGCAGGATGATTTTATCTGACAGGGGATTTAACTTCGCCTTAAAGTGTAACCACTAATTAAACCTTCAGCGGAAATGTTTATGTAGTTTGCAGAGTCAGGTCATCTTCTTAGGGAGATTGTCTGATTTGAGTAAAATGAAGGCTGGGATTCTCTATGGGCCCAGAGATCTCAGGGTTGAGGAAATCGATGTTCCGAAC
>JBHLQK010000088.1:0-12000 GCA_048884925.1 Candidatus Thorarchaeota archaeon | reverse complement strand
CCTTCTTCTCGAAGCCTCACAATGGCCAGCTCGTAGGCTTTCAACACATCTGCCTTTGTTATGAAGCCAAGCATCATGTTCGGTATTCGTGGGTCTACCACTACAGCATGACCCTCATCTCTTTCAAGCATTGCATGCAAGACACTGTCCATGGAGCTATCTGGACTAATATGCAGAAAGTCTGTGCGCATCACATCTTTCACAAGCAACTCACATTCATCATCCTGTTCGCAGAACAAGTCCTCGGTAATCATGGTTCCTACTACCACGCCATCACTGGATACTACAGGGAATTTAGTATGTTGAGTTTCATCAACTATCCGCAGAACTTCGCTTCGTGACATTTCAGGATTCAACACAGTCGGGGTTTCAGTCATGACATGAGCCGCTTTGGCTTCCTTTAATGCACCAATATAGAATCCGCGTCGGACTTTCACGCCTCTTCTTGCAAGCTTCAGCGTATAGATGCTCTCCTCCTCAATGGAAGATGCAATCAAGAATGATGTTGAAACGGCAATCATCAAAGGAAGAATCATGGAGTAGTCACTTGTCATTTCCATGATGATTACGATACACGTGATGGGGGCTCGTCCTGAGCCTGCAAATAGTGCAGCCATTCCAACGATGGCATATGCCATTGGTTCAATAACCAGTCCTGGAAAGAGAATTGAGAACAGAAGCCCAAAAGATCCTCCGAGTGCTGTGCCTATGAATAGAGTTGGTGCAAATACACCTCCAGAGCCACCTGAACCCAGAGTGACAGATGTGGCTAAGGCTTTTAGTATCCCAAACGAGAACAGAGCTGCAAGAGTCACATTTCCCACAAGAGCTGCATCCATGAATGCATAGCCTACCCCCATTGTAGCAGGGAAATATGGCTCACCAGGCTTGAATAGCCCAGAGTAGATGAAGGAGTCTTCCATCAGAACTGTTCCCAGTGCAATTCCTCCAACAATAAAGCCCCCTAAGACTGGAAGGGCATATTTTGGAATCTTGATACGCTCGAAGAAATCTTCTATTCGATAGAATCCTCTTGTCCACATAACACTAGCAAGCCCTAGGATTACGCCGAGTGCAAAGTAGAGTCCAAGTTCGAAGTAGTTGCCAAGGGTGAAAAGTGGAGCCTGAAAGGATGGCTGAGATCCTAGTAATGCGTTCGCTGTTGCCGTAGCCAACACCGAGGACAGGATTACAGGTATTATTGAGAAACCTGCAATACCTCCTGCAATTATCTCGATCCCAAAGAGCGTCCCTCCTAGCGGTGCGTTAAATGAGGCACCAATCCCTGAAGCCACGCCGCAGACAACCAATGTCTTTGTCATTCGAGTGTTCATTTTGAGTGTACGAGCTATTGCCGAACCTACACCGCCACCAATCTGTGCGATAGGCCCTTCGCGGCCACATGATCCCCCAGAGCCAATACAAATGGCTGAAGCAAGGCTCTTCAGCAGTGGGACCCTCATCCGAATTCTACCCCCACGCATTGAATATGCGTCCATCAGCTCCGGTACCCCATGTCCTTTGGCCTCTGGTGCATATTTCTGAACTATGTAGCCTACAATTAGACCGCCAATAGCAGGTGCTATCAACCATCCCCATGGTCCAAGATAATTGGGTATTGCTACAAACAAAAAGCTGGTCCCGGAAATCAACAGTCGAAAACCAACTGCCACTAATCCGGATATAACTCCGACGATGGCTCCCAATGTATACAGCCTTATTTGCTGTTTCATAATGGTGCTTTCTTGCATTAGGTTGATCGCCTTCTATCCAAAACACAATTGCACGTGCACTGAGTAATCAGAATGGGAATTTCCGAACTAATCAATCACTCGTTAAATCAGTCGAGCTTCCATACTTCACTTAAATATTCTCCAACTGAACCATCCTAGGAGTGCAAGGAGAGGTGCAGCGGCCCACGACGTTTCGACTGTCCTTTCCTAGGCAGGCATGCTCGATGCGTTTCTCAAAGCGGCACTCTCTGAGGCTCCACCACTCTTCCTAAGAGCTGTTCCCGCCAGGGCCTGACTCGGTTCGAAAGTCTAAGACAATAACAGCAATCCTACAAATGCTGGTATGTCCGTGACAGACTTCAGAGACCGCTCGTCAACGTCCCGCAACGAAACCTGCCAGGGGCGGGGTTCAGCCTCCACGGTGTTACTGGCGCCACTATTGCCTTGTGGTTTCAGCCGCGGCAAACGGCCCGCCCTGCCCGCTGCAGGCGAGGCTTCTACAGTTTTCCCTAAAAACATTGTCAATCATCCATCAAAGCACGCCTAGATGAATGCACCACCCATTCTCTTTATCTCAGTTATTTCCTGCAGGACCTCTTTTTCAGAGGGCAGAAGATCATCCAAGAATTTCTTTCTCATAGCAAGAATGTGCTTGTCTGGAACGTCTGTGTAGAGTACTTCATCACTCTTTACTTGGCGACCGATGGTGGGCCCTCTAATAGACACTGCAACCTCCATACCATTAGTGGCTTCATCCACAGGTACACTACGGTCCTGAATCTGAAGAATTGTACCGACTCGTTTTCCATCGGAATTGATCACGCCAGTTCTCGGTTTAATGACTCCATGGACCTTCACACCCACAATTGCAGGGTCTTTATGCCTGAAGACGTACTCAGGCATTAGTTCTAGTTTCCCAGGTCTAATCAGCGCTCCCAATGATTCCGCTTTTGCCTGTTCTTTTTTAACTATCAACCATGCATTGTAATCATCATACAATCGATAGATGACCTCATTCAGAAAGGTTTCAACACCATATTCTGCAGCCAGATCCTCGATATCAGGTGCGAATTTCACATTGAATCCTAGCACAACAGCGTTCAGTGGTTCTGTATCTCCCGCAGCTTTGGCCTCGACAATGTCACGCTTCACTACGTTTCCAACATCTGCTACTCTGACTGGGACTTTCCGGTCTTGTAGGAACTGGGTCACAGCCTCCAGTGACCCGAGAGTGTCCGTCTTGACTACTATGCCAGAGGAGTCCCTCTGAATTCGGATAGCACTGACCTCGTCTCGGACTTTCTGTTTCATAGCTTCAAGGTTTCCTTTCTTGTCAACTGCATATACTGGCGCACCTGCCACCGCTCCTTCAATGTCCGGAGAAACAATCTTGACACCAGCAGCGGCATGCACTTCCTCAACAGGAGTGAACTTCTCCTTTGGGTCACGAATCTCATCAAGCGGCTTAGGCTGCAGTAGGGTTCGAATCTTTGCGACAATCACGTGATCAAGTCCGCCAATGACCACCGTGTCTGTCTTTCTCAGAATCCCCTCGTAAATGATTGTATCCAGAGTAATGCCAAGTCCTGTTTCTTCTCTGACTTCTAGAATAGCCCCTCGTGCCGGGCCCTCAGAAACCCGTAATCGATCCTTCATGTATTGTTGGGTGAGGCCGGATAGGACCATGAGGAGTTCAGGAATTCCCGTACCTGTCTTTGCACTTGTGGGCACGATAGCTATTGTCTTGGTGAAGTCTTCGACTCTGTCGAACCGCTCCGAATCATAGCCGTTGGCTGAGAGTGCTCCCACAATTTCATATAGACGCCTATCAACCTCCGATTGAGTAGTTGTACCCTGCGATTTGATTGCCTGGAAGAGATTCATGCCCACCTTTTCTCGCCATCCGGGGACCTTGTCTAATTTGTTTGCTGCTACAAGAAAAGGAGTTCTCCCTGATTGCAGGATCTTCAGAGATTCGTAGGTCTGGGTGAGTGCGCCTTCATTGATGTCAACGACGAGTATCGCGATATCAGCTATCGCACCACCACGTCTTCTGAGATTCAGGTATGCCTCATGACCAGGAGTATCAATAAATAAAAGGCCGTCGATGGTCAGCTTGGTCTTTGTACTCTTGAGAAGGTCCCCACAGATTGACTCAATGGTTTCAGTGGGGAAGAATGATGCTCCAATGTGCTGAGTTATTCCAGCAGCCTCTCGATCCTGTACTGCAGTTCCACGCATCTTATCGAGAAGAGAGGTCTTGCCGTGGTCAATATGCCCCAGAACAGTGACAATAGGTGAACGTAGTTTGGCGCTATCGCCTAACCCTGAATCAGCCATCGGTGACACCTCACAAGAAGACTAGCAGCGGGGCATATGTTGATGTATATATCGTTTTGCCAATGCAATCATCAACTCTTCGTCAGCAACTGTTCACGAAACTGTCGTTCTGCCCTGTCACAAGCCTAAAATAGGTCCTTCCTTCGTCGCGGCGATAAGATACGTGGCAGGTATGATAGTCATGGAGCGTTCACTCGTAATAATCAAGCCTGATGGTGCCATCAGAAGGACTGTTGGGGCTCTTGTTCTCAAGGATCTTATGAACCGAGGATATCACGTGAAGGCCTTCAGAGAGATGAAGGTTTCTGAGTCACTCGCCAAATTGCACTATGATATTCACAAAGAAAAGCCCTTCTTTCCCTGGCTGGTTCAATTTATCACCTCCGCCCGCGTTTTAGCAATGATTTTGGAGGCTGATGACGTCATACAGGGTGTCCGAAACGCACTCGGTGCAACGTTTGTGCAGAAAGCAGCACCAGACTCTCTCAGAGGGAAATACGGAATCTGGGCTGGAGTGAACATAGCACATGCTTCAGATGCACCAGAAACTGCAACTACTGAAACCGACCTGTGGACGAAGGAGGGCGGTCTCGAGGAGTCTGATGATGCTGAGAACGCCGCTAAAGACTATGTCGAGAGATATGTTTCTCGCAACTTGGATTTCACAAAGGAGATTCGTGCTCTAGTTGAGTCATCAATCGATGTGGATGACACATCAGCTGCAGTTCTAGAATCACTCGAAGACCTCTTCGGAAGGGACTCAGAGGGTGTTGATGAGAGCGAGATTAAGGCACTCTCACTAGCAGTCTTTGACTTCATCAAGGAAGAGGTTGAAAAGAAAGAGTAGAAACCTCCGGTGGCACTAGTATACCACCTAACTCATCTTGAGCTGCTGAAAAGCCCTGATTACTTGGCCTTTCCACCTTTTTGAAAGCCCTTAGTCCACTTTGTAGCTCTTGGTTTCATCCTGCGTTTAAGTCTGGCTACTTTACACTTGTTGGAACAGAACCACAGTACCGAGCCGTCCTTTGTCTGCACAAAGGCTAACCCAGTCCCTGGCTCAATATCCTTCTCGCAGAATACACAGCGCTGAGTTCCGACCACGCTAGCGCCTCCTCATCTTACGTGCTTCACGTTCGGTTTCACGGAGAATCAGAATGTCACCCATTCTGACCGGACCCTTTACGTTTCGTGTAAGGACTCGTCCCTTATCCCTGCCTTCCAGGATTTTGACTCGAACCTGAGTGATTTCTCCTGTCACTCCTGTTCGCCCCAGCAGCTGAATCACTTCGGCGGGGATTGCTGGAGTTTCTACTTCTTCTTCTTTCTTGCTCATCGAAAGCCATCACCTAAGATTCACTTACGCAGAGCACCAATCTTCTCGACAACATCTGTCAAGATATCTTTGGCTTTCCCTTCGACAACAATAGCTACAGCAGCTGTAGGCCTTTCAATCCCAGCAGCATTTCCTAAATCTCTCTTGCTGGGCACAAAGATATAGGGGGCTTTCCTGTCATCACATAGGCCTGGAATGTACATGATGACCTCCGGAGGTTCAACATCCTCTGCAACAACCACTAGACGAGCAAGTCCTCGTTCAATGCTCTTTGTTGTTTCGTTAATTCCTTTCTTTATTCTGCCCGTGTCCTTGGCAACCTCAATTGCCTCTAGGGCCTTCTTTTGAAGCTCTTCAGTAGCTTCCCATTCAACGAATGACGGCTTTGGCATTTTTCTACCTCTGTTCTCACTTCATTGGTATGAATAAGATGGACACATCCAACTTAGGATGCGTTCTCATCGGCCCAATCTCCAACTTCTTTTAAAACTGTCGAAGTGTCATACTTCTCAAAAGTACTCCAAGGTCTTCAAGGTCTTGAGGATTTCCGCGTCATCTGCCTCTTGATCCTGAAGGACCGAATAGCGATTCCGTCGGGTCATTATGTCCAATGCATGATGGACATGGTCAAGAAATTGGTCAGCTGAGATGTTAATATCATCTAGTGAAGCGGGCATGTCATGATTCACTAGAAATTGACGCATATTCCTTGATTTGTAGTCGCTATAGCCTGCTTCTTCAAGATAATGAACACAAAGCGGCATTGCAAAGGCAACCCGAAGACCGTGCAATTCAGTTGGTCCTATGTCCATTGCATGAGATATTGCATGTTCTGTGCCTGAACATGGTCTTGAACTCCCAAAGATACTCATTGCCCTCCCCGAGTCGATTTCGGCCCGAACTAGTGTTTCTAGGCTTTCGTCCTGCAGGACGGACTCAAGTGCTGATTTAACCAGACTATATACTCTCTGATCGAATGGCTCGTCATTTCTGTCATGGCCAAGACGCCACTCACCTAGGCTAGATGCTTTGCAGACAATATCTCCAATTCCCGCCAGCTTAAGTTTAGGTGGTGCCTTTTCAATGATTGAGAGGTCTGCTATGACACCTATGGGGCTTTTGCATTTCTCCGAGTATCTATATCCATCATGGCTCACCGATGCCACATCGCTGGCTATTCCATCATGAGACGCAGCAGTTGGCACTGATATCCAATCAAGACTAGTATCCCTTGCTAGCAGCTTGGCTGTGTCTATGCTTCGTCCTCCTCCAAACCCTAGTATGATATCTTTTCCAAGAACTTTCGAAGCCTTCCCCTCTTCGTACTCGGATATCAACAACCATGTCACTTCTCCTCCCATAAAGTCCTCAACAATCTCTCTATACGAAGCATACAATATATCATCAGTCACAAAAATTGGCTGTTTGTAGTCTTCCAAGAAGTCATCCACTTTGCTTAGAGCCCCCTCGTTTATTACTATGAAATGGGGGTCTACAATGGACATGTCAAGAGCTCCAAAGTGGGGGCTGTTCTTCCCTTGTTAAGCTCTTCTGTTGGGCGCCCAATTTTAGTTTCCCTCAGTATCCTTAAGTATCGCATCTAACCGCTCCGAGCTGCAGTTAGTGTTACCTGGGAAATACATCAGCTGATATGTTTGCTATCCGACAGCTGAAGTGATGACCAGTTGGGAGTCAAGAAATATGACCCGATATGTCAAGGTCGCTCTGATGGGTTCTGGCTACGCGGGCAAGTCCACCCTCATCAAGCTTCTCACTGACGGTACGCAAAAGCTGAAGGTGAATTATCAACCAACAGCAGGGATGGACTGTGGAACAATCACTCTTGACAGCACAACCAAGGTCTCACTAGTCGAGATGGGCGGCCAATCTCATTTTGAGTTCATGTGGGCCGATTTGATGAGGGGTAGCAAAATGGTGGTCTTGGTCACTGAAAGCAACCCCAAGGCCGTTCTCAAGACTCGTCAGCTTCTTCATAAATACAAGGACAAGTTTAATGGGGCTCAAGTGATTGCGATAGCCAACAAACAAGACCTCCCGGGGTCTATGAAACCTGAATCAGTCCAAGATCTACTTGGAGTCCCAACGTACGGAATGGTGGCAATCGATCCTAAACAACGTATTCATGGCTACAAACTAATCATCAATAGCCTTAGGGACATGGTTCGTGTGGCTGCATAGATTTTCAATGTATATTTTCGGAGCGTTTTAGTGTTCCAGGATTGAAGTCCTAAGGTAATGCTTTTATACAGACCAATATTTGATGAAGTCGCCCAGGGCACGGGCGAGAGAGCTATCAGGCAATCCCTCGTAGCGAGTCCGTCCGGGATAATGTGTTTTGGGTGAACACCTCCACGGTCAGGTGAGCCAATGGAAATTATGATCATACACCGGCAAGATGATGCTCTTCACTTTCTTGTCGAAGGCATCGATGTTGCATTTGCAAATGCACTTCGGAGAACTATGCTTACCCGAGTGCCTGCAATGGCAATTGATGAGGTGCTTGTGCTTGAGAATACTAGCGTCATGTATGACGAGATTCTCGCTCACAGACTTGGTCTTGTACCTCTAATCACTGATCTTGAGAGCTACAATCTGCCTCAGGACTGCGATTGTGAGGGAAAGGGATGTAGTCTTTGTCAGTGCACACTTACCCTTGAGAAGGAGTCAGGTAGTGAAGAGATAGTAGTCTATTCAGGCGATCTAGTGTCCCAGGATCCTAAGGTGAATCCTGCGAGTGGAGAAATACCTCTTGTCAAGCTTGCACCGAACCAGAGGCTCATTATAGAGGCCTACGCGCGTCTAGGAACTGGTATTGAGAATGCAAAGTTTCAGCCTGTTGCCACAGTGGCATACAAGTATGTACCAATCGTTGAAATTGACAAAGACAAATGCACAAAATGTGAGGCTTGTGTGGAGGTCTGTCCGAAGAAGATTTTCGTAATTGACAAGGACACACTGGCAACCCAGAACACCTTGGACTGTACCATGTGTGAGCTATGTGTTCAGGAATGCGAACCAGGGGCAATTGCAATAGGGTCTAAGAATGACGCCTTTCTTTTCAAAGTCGAGTCTACTGGTGCACTATCTCCAGAGGCAATCGTGGAAAAGGCAGCAGACACACTGAAGGACAGAATCAGAGTCTCTCTCGACTTTGTAAGCAAACTATGAGGTGAATACAATTGGTAAAATCAGGACCGACCGACCCCAACACTCGTGCGCTCATTAATACACTGAGAAAGACATCTACCAAACACAATGCAATGGTCTGGAAAAGAGTCGCAGAGCTGGTGTCACGTCCAGCCAGAAAGCGAGCTACGGTCAATATTGGAAAGATAGGCCGTCACACCCAAGCCGGAGACGTAGTAGTGGTCCCAGGGAAGGTTCTGGGCTCAGGCAGTCTGCCCCACAAGGTGACTGTTGCAGCTCTCAATGCATCTGCATCAGCCCGATCTGTGATTGTTGGAGCAGGCGGGTCACTAATCACTATTGATGAACTGTTGACCAAAGTCCCAAAGGGGAAGGGAGTGACAATTATCGTTTAGGTGGTTTCAATGAGCGAGAAAGAAGTAAAGGTCTACGATGCCGAGAATATGGTCATTGGAAGATTGGCATCCAAGGTAGCAAAAGCGGCTCTTCTCGGTGATAGAGTAGCCATAGTGAACGTTGAGAAAGCCATAATCACTGGTGACAAGTATACTGTCATTGAAGCCTACAAAGAGAAGTTCAATATTCGCACCTCCTACAATCCAAGAAAGGGTCCATTCCACCATCGTCGTCCAGACAAGATGGTCCGGAGGATTATTCGAGGCATGTTGCCATGGCCCACTCCTCGCGGGAAAGCGGCCTACAAGAGAGTGCAATGTTTTATTGGCGTTCCTGAGAAGTTTGCAGAATCAGAGAAGGTTGTACTCAAAGGGTCACAGTACAAGAGCCTTCGTCAGAAGTACATTACGATAGGAAATCTGAGCCATGAACTCGGATGGAGAAACCCGGAGGTCGCATGAAATGGCAATCAGAGTAGTCGTTTCAACTGGAAAGAGAAAGACGTCACTGGCAAAAGCCACCATCAAAAATGGCAGTGGACGTATTAGAGTCAATGGAAGACCTCTTGAGATACACCAGCCAGAGGTCGCCAAGATGAGGATAATGGAACCACTGATTCTCTTCGGTGATGGTTGGAAGAAATACGACATCAGAGTGCGTGTTCATGGCGGAGGAGTTATGAGTCAGGCTGATGCGGTACGAATGTCTATTGCCACTGGTCTGTTCCGCATGAGTCAGGACTACGAGGCACGCTCTCGAATGCTGGAGCATGACAGGACTATGCTGGTCGGTGATCCTCGACGCACAGAACCAAAGAAGTTTGGTGGGCCCTCAGCACGCTCCCGTTATCAGAAGTCTTACAGGTGAGGCATGAATTATGATAATCCCAATACGTTGTTTCACATGTGGAAAATTAGTAGCTGACAAGTTCGATCAGTTCAAACGTCAAGTTCGCCAAGGAGAAGATCCAGCAGTAGTCCTAGACAACTTGGGTCTTCACAGGTATTGTTGCAGGAGAATGCTGTTGTCACATATCGATATTATTGACAGCTTCATGGCTTTCGCTTCAACAGAGGTTGTGGAGGGTAAATAGAGGTGAGCGAAACAGAGATTCCAGAGGCTGATTTACTGACTCCAATGGACAAGTACCTGGCAGCAGGCTGTCACATTGGAACGCAGGTGAAGACTCAAGACATGGACCCCTTTGTCTATAGACAGCGTCCAATCGGACTCTATGTCTTAGATGTCAGGAAGACTGATGAACGAATCCGAACGGCGGGAAAGTTCATCGCACGCTTTGACCCCTCAAAGATAGTTGTGGTATCTGGACGCGTCTACGGAAAACGCCCTGTAGAAACATTTGCATATTACATCGGTGCGAATTCCTTCACAGAACGCTTTGTGCCAGGAACACTCACAAACCCCAACATTGCCGGCCCTAGGGTGTATGTGGAACCACAACTCGTAATTCTCACAGACCCTCGTACAGATCAGCAAGCCCTCTCTGAGGCGGCGAAGATTGGTGTTCCAGTGATTGGATTGTGTGACACTGACAATCAGACAACCAATGTAGATCTTGTAATTCCTTCAAACAACAGAGGTCGGAAAGCGCTGGCACTTGTCTATTTCCTACTCACACGCCAAGTGTTGCGAGAACGTGGCACACTCAATGAGGAGGAAGAAACCGCTTTCACAGCTGAGGACTTTGAGCCTCAGGTCCAGCGGTTCTAGGATTTGCTATTCATGAATGGAGACGATGCCACGGTCGGCGTCGACCTCCACTCTTTGTCCTGATTTTATCTTTTCAATCTCAATATTATCTACAGTTGGTATCTCAGAAATTATGCTCCCAACTGCGATAACAGGATCAGTTTCTCTGTTGATGATTGCTAAAGGAGCTTTCTCTGCTTTCTTCAGTGCATACAAGACGTATGATCCAACAGTTGATCCCTTACCACTCGGCATGACTAATACCTTTCCAGCTACTGACTTGCCTTCCAGCGGATGATCTTTTTCTACCACTTCGCCTGTTTCTGGATCAACTCCTCCGTAGAAGCTGATATCAACAGTCGTCACTAATGCGTCTCCTTCTGCTTTTCCCTTGTAGATCTTGCGTCCTTGGAACTCAGTCATGCCAGCGCCTCCTTGATGCATTCCTCAACGGTTCTAATCTTAATATCGAACTTGTTCTTCCCTCTTGCGTAGAAACATGCCTTTGCAGAGTCAGTCATAAGTCCCTTGAAACGTCCTTCTAGTGGAGCCACCGCACAACAAGCATCACTCACAAGATACGCTCCAGCTTTCTCTATCTTGTCATAATAGCCCATCTTGATGGCAACATCCTTTGTTGGCTTTGCAGTGGTTATCCAGACAGTCTTCCCTTCTGAAACCTGTTTTCCATCTAGCATCTCTGCAATTCTAGCGACATCATCGATACTGGCATGAGGACATCCGACACTGATGAAGTCAATCTCTGCATCCTCATCATCGAGCTCACTTCGGGCTTTGTCAAGATCATCTTGAGTGACAATTTCTGTGATATCCGGTACAGTAGTCCGATTAGGAGTGATTCCCTCCATGTGGAACAGTGCAATCCCTCCATAGGTTGCAATGGATGCGCAGAACGATCTCAATTGGTCTGTTGTTGCACGTGGAACCCCTGTGATATATGGAATCTGTTTGCTTGTACGGTCCCCAATTGCCTTTCCGAGAAGTCCAAAGTCGTCAGTGTTCTGCAATTTGGTCCGAATTTCATAGCCCACTTGAGCCTGTCTGTTTTTCTCTAGGTGAAATCCATACTCGGCAGTTCTTCCCGTGAGCGAAGAGGCAAGTGCACTGGGCCCTCCCTCTCGATTGGTCAGAGCACCGATTACAGAATTTGAGAAGCAGACTGCTGATGATTCTGCCCAAGCGATATGTTCACCATAGTGTGGAAGGTTTCCTATCAAATAGGGCGTACATGTACAGGTGGTCACTACTCCCATCTTTTCAAATGCATCTACAACTCTCTGTTGGTTTTCTGCAAAG
>JBHLQK010000087.1:0-12076 GCA_048884925.1 Candidatus Thorarchaeota archaeon | reverse complement strand
CTCATTACTACTCCTTGGCGAGGCGAATAGCAGAGGGAAATCCAAGATGAGAAAGGCAGAACCTAGAAAGAGCAGGAGCAAAAGGAAAACATATCCGGTGATTCTGTTCACTTTGACCTTAGGTCTTGCAAGACCGTCACGAAACATCCGTCTATCTTCCACTCCCGCAACATCTAATTATATATCTTGGAAATGAAGATTCTTGTGTTAATCAAATCACAATCATACTATTTCTGGCTTACTGATTCAAGACATATCGCCTAGAGCATCATGCAAACCGAATAGTCCTTCCATTATACTGCCTTGATGAAATTCGAAATCCATTCATCAAGCTTAGAAACAGAGAATTCGCATGAAGTCTAGAGGATGGATTGATTTGGCAATTCATATCACTTCTGGACCAATCATGTCAATTAGATGCTGGAAGTCTTTGCTAGTCTTTAGGAAAACACCTTGATTACCAATACGCAAGTTATCAAGACCCTCATCACGCATGGCAATGTAGCTCTGGCCCATCTCATGCGCTGTGGGTGCCCTGTAATCTGGGGCCTCAAGCTTGTAGCAGGGGAAGAATGCCAGCAGAGTCATTGGAATGGCGGGATTAATGTCTGCAATCAATCTCGCTATCTTCACGTGCTCATCTGTTTCTACGATGCCAGGAATGAAGAGAGTCAACACTTCAAGAGTGAACCCATGATTCATAATCTCTTCAACACTTGATAATATGTGTGCATTTGTAGTTCCACAGAGCTTCCTATAGACATCCTCAGAGTATGCCTTTATGTCCAGCCAGTATGCATCAATTCCACCCTCAGCATAAGCTTCAAGGTTTTTTGGAGTGAGCCCATAGCCATTGGTTTCAAGTAAGACCCATAGATCTTTGGCAGCTTCTTTGATTTTCTGTGTTGCCTCGATATAGAACTCAGGCTTGCATAGTATGTCACCCCCGGTAAAGGCAACGATGTTTCTAGCAGGACCAAAACCCTGTGGACTCAAAACAATTTGGTGTGGCTTGAGCTTTGCAGGACAGCCTTCAGAACGTTCTCCATGAAGAACACAAGACCCGCAATGTCTGCAAAGGCGATGAGCATGCCAGCTGGTAGCAGCCTCTCTTGGTTCAAATACAGTAACATCTTCACGGTATCTCTTCGCAACATTAGCAATCTCTATAGTGGACATCCATCTTCCTGTCGCGACTTTGCTGAATTCATGAGAATGACATTTGAGGCATCTATGATTACAGCCGCTTTGGTATATGGAGAGGTAGTCTTCTGGACGGGATAAATGAAGGGATTTGATAAGGCGCTCGTATCTTTTGGTTTCACTATGACGTAACGTAGCGTTGCAAGCAAGCTTCTGTTTGCCCTGTGATACATCTACTAGGCATGCCCCTCTTGGATAATTCTGATAGAGCATGGCACAGAGATTAGAGTCAGGGGTCAATATTCTCTCCTATTGCATTCTAGCAAGAGTCGGCAATAAACGGTTGCATGAGAGGTAATTCATGTATGTGATTGCAGTGAGGAAAAAAGAGAGCTGGGATTGAAGCTGTTAGGAGCTCCAATCCTTGCTTGTCTATCTAAATACACGTCTTATATCAGGTGCATTCAGGTAAACAATAATTATGATATTGAGCGCAAGGGCTATCCAACCTTGACCAAAGAGGTTTATGATAGCCCCAAGGATGTTCAGAAGAATAGCCCACGTCCAAGCCCAACCCCTCAAATTCCACAGGCCAAGACCAACGTAGAAGTAGAATAATCCGATTAGGATTACAATCGCACCTAAAACAGTACCTAAGAATGGTAATGCGAAAAGGATCACTCCTAATCCGATTACGAGTAGAGCGACGAGCCAGTTCAAAATTGCCAATATCATGACTCCTAGGGGGCGCTCACCACTGGGTGGTGTCATAGCGTCTCCAGGCATTGGAATCTCTGCCATCTGATTTCACCATATTTTCAAGTGAATTGGAATTTGATATAGATTCAGCCCTAATAATGCCGTTTATGATGTATTCTAATGTTATTGAAAATACTCTGCCCACAGTTTTCAGTATTGGCTAGTAGAAAGGATATAATAACGAGATTACTGAGCAAATTGAAGGGTAGACGTCATGGAACTACTGTATCTCATTCCAGGAGATGGAATGCCAGATGACGAAATAAAGCGCCGTGCTGAAGCAGGGAATGCGGTTATTCGACCAGGCTCAACCTTTCACACAGAAGAAGTTGGGCATGGTCCCCTTTCCATAGAGTCTTCCATAGAGGAATATATGGCAATAGGACCAATGTTGGAGAAGCTGCTACAGATTCGAAAGCAAGACAAATACGATGCAGTCATAATTGGGTGTGCAGGAGACCCCGGCCTTGCCGCGGCACGAGAAATGATGGATATTCCAATCATAGGCCCCGCTGAATCATCGTACCATCTTGCTTGTATGATTGCTGATAGATTCAGTGTCCTAACGCCTCTACAGGCAGGAGTCGAATCAGAAGACAGAGTTAGGGTTCGCATTAGAGAGATAGGATTGGAGAGCAGACTCGCTTCTATTGAATTTGTAGAGCTGCCAATAGCACAGATGTGGGGGTTGGGAGGAAATGGAGTCATTAAAGAGATTTCAATGGGGGTTGAGAAGGCTAAGGCGAAGGGTGCAGGTTGTCTTGTGCTAGGTTGCATGTCAATGGCGTTCAAGATGGCTGACGAAATCATACAAGAACCTGCAATTCCAATTGTGAATCCTTTGAAGGCTGCAATTAAAACTGCTGAGATGTTCGTGGACCTTAATCTACGACACAGTCGCCTGACATACCCCGCAGCTGACTTTGGCAAACTAATGGATACAGTGTTCAAAAATAGGGAATCCGAGGAATAGAAATGGGAAAGGACAAGAAATACGATGGCTACAAGCCTTATGATTACCTCACACCGGGAGTTGATTATCGGGAGTTCAGATGGCGAGAAACAGTGAAGAAGGATTGGGCATACAAAGTTCCACTCTCAAAAACTGAAGAAGAGCGAGTACAGGAGATTCTTGAGAACAATGTCGTCATAGATCTCCATGAGCATCCAGTTCTATATCCTTCAGACCCGGAGGATTCTCTGCTGGTTAATCGTGAGGGAAGAGACAATTTAGCATATGAAGCACTCAGCAAAACAAACCTCGATGCAGTCTTTGACAATCTGATGGATGGCTCAGTTAACATAACTTCCAAGCATGGATGGAAATGGTCCGACACCATTCATGACCTGGGGCAACGTCTCTGTGACATTGCACACCAAGATTATGTAATCCACTGCAAAAGGGTAGCTGACATTATCACAGCATTTGAAACAGGAAAGCTGGCATGGGTCGCAGTGCTTGAGTCTTCTAGCTGCATCGAGAACGAGGTTGACAGGATTGATGTTCTCTATGGGCTCGGAATCAGGTCCATGGGATTAGTCTATAGCGAAACCAACATGCTTGGCACAGGACTTGACGAAATGCGTGATGGTGGACTGACTGATTTTGGCTATGATGCCGTCATCAGAATGAACAAGGTAGGTATGCTGGTCGACGTAAGCCATGTCAGTGACCAGACAGCAAGAGATGCAATCGAATGCGCGAAAAAGCCTCCGATTATCTCGCATGCAGGATCGAAAACAGTGCACACAATAAAGAGAATGGTTCCCGATGATGTCCTTCAAGCACTGGCTGAGAAAGGCGGAGTAATTGGAATAGAAGCGGCACCCGGATATACAGCAACTAATGAAAATAAGATTCCTTCAATTGACACCTATGCAAAACACCTCGAGTATTGTATCGAACTCATGGGTATTGATCATGTCGGATGTGGACCGGATACTCTCTATGGAGACCATGTGGGACTCTACAAGATGTATGATGAGGTGCTATCAACTGCTGGAATGGGACACTACTCACGTCCTGGACAGACTCCAGATTTGGATGAGAGCAAGCTCCCTGACTATGTGAAGGGAGTGGAAAATCCAAGCGAAGCAATGAATAATGTAGCACGTTGGATGGTTAAGAATGGTTATTCTGACGAGGAAATCATCAAAGTCATCGGCGGGAATGCATTGGCAGTGCTGAAGAAAGTCTGGCGATAATCAGGGTGACGCTCGCTTGTACAGCATCGCCCGTATCCGAGACCAATAAGCCAGGCCATGCAATTCAATTTGGTCCCCATACTCTGTCCAGAGGCTTTCGAAGCTCCTAGCAGATACTCCGAAATCCGAGAATATTGAAGGAGCGGTTTCGCATGCAAACTTCAGCTCCTCCTTCGCTTGAGATGCAGTCATTTTCTTCGGATGGAGAAATTGCTCCTCCTTGAGAAGATTCAATCCTATGGAAACGAGGAATTGATGATACCATTCTCTGGCTTCAAAGATAGGATTAAGGCCAGTTGCTTCCCAGACGTTTCTGGCCAGTTCCTCTTCAGGTAGTTCACCGTATTCAACAAAACTGATTTGGAGACTGCCTGAATCACTCATCACCCGCGACATTTCAGAGAGGGCGAATTGAACCCCTTCGACACCTCGAGTCATCTTAATGTCTTCAAGTCCTAGGAAGTTAATCACTAAGTCGAATGACCCATCTGCAAACGGGAGTTCTTGTGCATCACAAGAGAGATACTGGACACGGTTCCACTGGTCTTCAGGATATGAGTCGGATTCCCTCAATGCAATGAACGATTCAACATCATTCCGGAGACCTACAGCGACGAAACGACTAGACGGAAATAGCGACGCAAACTCTGCAGTGAGGTATGCGTGACCAGCGGGAACGTCCAAAATAAATTTGGCATTGCCTTTGGAGGTAGTGTGAGCAAACTCTGCTATTCTCCTGCGTAAATTGCCGAATCTATGAAATGCTTCTTCATATTCAAGATCAGTCAGGAACTCGAAGGACAACGAAGTCTACAGCTCCCCAACTTTGATAGACTAGTAATTCCACTCATGCAATCAGGACAGGATGGAACTTGTGAACCCAGAACAACAATGATTCAAAGATTTCTAGGTCCGTACCGCAATGCAGGTCTCAGTACGTATAATGCCAGGAACAGTATGAACAGTATCCATGACATTACGAAGTTCTTCGACAGGCATTTCGAGGTGGACAATGATGTCATAGGGTCCAGTGACGACATGGACTGCATCCACATGCTTCAACTTTTCTAAAGCTTCTGACACGGCCCACATCTGTCCTGATTCCGCTTGAATCAGAATATGTACGGATGCCATTTTGTTGACCTCGGTATTTCATCATGATTGCTCGATATAAGTGCGTCCCATTGCCACAGAATCTATTAGATTGTCACCTACCTCTACCCAAATCACGCAAGAGACCCACAACACGAGTCTTTGTTGTATTTGCGATAGCATAGTAAGATGCACCAATAGAGCCCATTAGTGATATGATCACGAGTAACACTATTTTGAGGTCTATGAAACTATAAACGCCTCCAGTGAATCGCACAACAATCTCTGACAATGCAACTTGAACCAAGAACCCAATTATCGCACCGACCCCCACGCCTGCTATCATTCCGCTAGCGCTTTCAGCTGTCAAAGTCTGAGCAATCTCAGATTGAGTCATTCCCAATGCTGACAGCATCCCAATCTCACGTCTGCGAGTGGATGCAATAGACCAACTGCTCAAGAAAGCACTTGCCAGTGTAGCTAGGAATAGAGTTGCTAGCGATGCATTAACTACGATCTGGATTGCACTCAGGGCGCCGTCATAGTCAGCCTCTAATGAGGACACCATAACTGGATGTGCGTTGGGTTCCGCAATGATGTCAGCGATAGTAGCCTCAGGATCAGATGAGTCAATCAAAATGCTTCCAATGGCGAAATCCTGCTCACGGACATTCTCCCAAGTTTCCGCTCCAATAATGACAAATATTGGACTCACTATACTTACAACAAACACCGGAACCGCAGATCCACAGACTCCAACTATCCGGATATCTGTGGCTGCTCCAATCCCAATAAAGTCCCCGACACCTACATTCATTGAGTCTGCTGTATATTCAGAAAGAATGCAGGTACTTGGCTCATTTATGGCTTGAAAGCCCTGTGATTCATTCTCTTGTTCCAGTATGGATAGGGAAGCTAGCTGATTGAATCCTTTAGGCATTATACCCATAATAAGCCCGAATTCTGTGTTGAATGGGCCGATTATATTGCCAAGCCCTTGGTCCATGCCTACCGCCTCGGTAACATTTGCCATGTCTTCCACTTCTTCGATGAAGTCGACTTGGCTCGGAGGATCCATGTACACCACAACGTTGGCAGAGCTAGTCTGCCAGCCAAGATTTGTACTCCAAGATTCTGTCACAGCTAAACCAACATTTGTAGAAGCAATGAAAAGCACTGTCACTGCTACGAAGAGATTAAACACGATGAGCCCGCTGAGGGTATTCCGTCTGACATTCTTCCTAGACACTGCTTGAACTACCTTTGAGGATCGGGAAACAAGGCGTCTAGTCACAAGCTCCGAATTGGCTAGTCGGGGAGAGAGTGTGACTACAGCCACTAGAAATGCAGGAATCGAAGAAATTCGAATGACGTCTGATGATATCCAATGCAGGGTGAATAAGTCAGAAAGCATCTGGAATAGGACAAGAGAAACAAGCAAAATTGAAAGTACTATTAGAGCACCATGAATCCGTTTTTTGGTCTTCTGAGACACTGCTCCCATGCGTTGCGAGGGCGCAATAGGACCCGTACCCAGACTCTCAACAAGATTCCCTCTTGATGCTCTCCAAGCAGGAAGATAGCCTGCGATGAGCGTTAACAACATTCCAAATACTCCGGCTAGCAGAATCATCAATGGATCAATTGCATTCACTGACCTAATGAAATTCGATGCAGGCGAGATTGCTATAATTGAGAGCAGGAGCACAATGAACTGAATTACTAGGACACCCATTGCAAGGCCGAGAATCCCTCCGAGGATAGCGCCCATGAATCCAATTGTTCCAATCTCCGATATCAGTAGGAGAAGAATCTTAGATCTAGGGGCACCGAATGCAAGAACGACTCCTGTCTCATATCTCCGCTCGTTGAATACCATAGCAAAAGCTGAGAAGACACGGAACATTGCGATGAAGCATGCGGCAACGACTAACGCCAGAAGTATCACACGGGCTTGATTGAGGAAAATACTAGCAAGTTCAAGTGGATACGCCTTGACATTTGAAACAATAAAATCATCGCCAACGATATTGGAGATATGATTCACGATGCTCGGAGTTCGAAAAACATCATCGACTTCTACTAGTAGCTTCCCAACCGCATTATCTGGGTATCTGATATGATAGATGGAATGCGCTGTTTCAAGAGAAACAAAGACAACCGGCCCAATAACGCCCTTATCAAGTGCTAGTCCATAGCCGCTAACATTCAAGAATTGAAAGCCAGCAGTTGTTGTTAGTTGGAGTTCGTGACCGACGCTGATGTTTAGAAGAGTTATCGCCTCTCTTGTCAAATAACACTGATTCCTCGAAAGATTGAGAATTCCCTCTGTAGCGTTGAGGCTGCCTATGTGCTCTTCTTGCTGCAAATCAAGTCCTACTAAGATTAGGTAGAGATTCTCTGTTCCGTTTTCTACCCACACATACTCCTCAATTCTAGGAATTGTATTAGTTACCCCAGAGATGCGATCAATTTGCTCTTTCATATCAGCCGTTATACGTTGATTCCATTGTCCTCCATTTGACACCGTGATATCGACAGGGGACAGTGTTTCCTGCAAGAACAGATTTGCGCTACTCTGCAAACTTGTACTTGCAGAGAGGGCTGTATAAAGGAGGCTTACAGATATTGAAATCGAAATGACAGTAAAAATGGCGACGCGCTTTCTCCGAAAGGCGTTTCTGAAACCCATGCGGGCGATTGCTCCACTCAAAGATGCCTCGTCTCCAAGTCACAAGATTGGGGTGAGGGGTCAGTACTACGTAATAAGAAATATGAATAGATAAAACAATCTTCTTCCGCTGAAAAGAACTACTTTGGTAGGCGCACGCTGCTAGAAGGAGTTGGTAAAGGCTGTCAGAATCAAGAAGTCATACTGCAAAATGGGTTCTTGAGAGAATTGCAGAACTCCCCTTCTTGTTGACAGAACCTGCACCTGAGATAGAGCCGGGGGGTCCAACATTAAAAGCAAGATTCGTATCGACCGCCGCTTTTGCTGGTTGCGCGGTGTTTCCTTTACTTCAAATAACAAGTGTCGTGATTGGAGGGGCACCAATCTACACCATAATGACGTTTCTACTGGCTATCATATATCTAGTCAGTAGGACCAAATTTGTGACAACTGCAGCAAATCTCGGAATATTCCTACTTGCCATACTTCCATTCATGGTTCTAGCTTCTAATCCATTATGGGATCAGAGAGGGCTTATGTTTCAGATCCTGACCTGGCCAGTCTTGGCAGTTGTTATCGGCAGTCAAGTACTAAGTCCCAGGATTGAAACGCTTTTAGCGACAATCATGAATGTAGGTCTGATAATTGTCGTCATAATACATCCAGGGATTTCTATTTCAATGGCAGCTGAGGTGATTGCAGCTGAAATCGCTGTAACAGTACTGGTGCTGTTCGGCAATTGGACACTCATGTATTATGTTGAGCAAATGGAAAAGCGTAATCAAGACCTAGATGAGAGACAAAAAGAACTTCAAATATACACTTCATTGCTTACTCATGACCTAGGAAATGATATGCAAGTGGTCATTGGCGGCATTGAGCTGTCCACCCTGATGCTTCATTCTCAGGAAGGCAGAATATCTGAGCAGTTGAACACATCACTGGCTGCAAGTGAGAGAATGGCAAGTCTTCTTACCCTATTTTCAGCTCCACCACCTGAGGAATTCGAAAACGTACTATCAATGATCGAGTACGTGTCTGATATGGCTAAACTCACAAATAGAAATCTCTCAATAGAGATTTTCGCAGACAAAGAAGCTGGAGAAGTCCGTCCCACAAGCAGGCTTGTTAGTACCGTATTTCAAAACCTGATTCGAAATGCGTCTCAACATGCTGGCATTGACCCAACCGTTGAAATCATGGTTAAAGTGCAGCAGGATTCTCTTGAGGTCATCGTTTGTGACGATGGCCCCGGGGTGCCAGTTGAACTCAAAGATACGATTTTCAAAAAGGGGTTCACAACAAAAGGCGGCACTGGCATGGGACTATATCTAACAAAATCAATCATGGAGCATTTGGGCGGGAAAATTGAACTAGCTGACTTAGTGGACAGAGAAGGTTGCGCATTTCGACTGCTAATTCCAATCCAGCAGATTGGCAAGGATGAATCTGGATACAGTAGAGTGCTGCGTCAAGGAACACGAAGTTGAATATTAACGCTGGATACCTACTCAAAGAATAAATGTGCATCCGCGCACGGGATGCCGGGAGATAATTCTTGACAGAGATTAAGACAAGGGTTCAACAAGTTACTATCTTTAGAGATGGTGCTCGGGTGTCCCGAAGAGGAACCGTAAAATTAGATGCAGGTCCTCAGAAAGTATTGGTACGGGGCATAACGTCCTATGCACAGGAGGACAGCTTTCGAGTAAAAGGCAAAGGCCCCGCGGCATTATCCACCATCGATGCTAGAAGAGCAGAGGTTGTATTTGAGCCAAAAGAGGATGTCAAGTCACTCTATGGCAATTTACGGAAATTTGAGAAGGAACTCCTAAAGACAAATGACGAGATTGAAACTCACAGTCAGAGGCTTGCCAATATTCGTAGTATGGTGGGAGATTTTGCAGGAACTTTCGGGATGCTTTTTGCGGCTAATGAGGCCAAGATAGACCAGCTCATCCAGATGGACTCGAAATCGGACAAGATGGTAGATGCTACTAAGAAGGATATTAGAAATCTCCAAGAGAAACGCAAAGAGATTCAGGACCAGATTACCATCCTGAGAAACAACATCGGACAGATTGAGTCCAAGAGAAGAACTGAATCATTCTATGAAGTTGAAATCGCTCTTGAGGTTAGGGATAAGGCGGAAGTTGAGTTGGATGTGACCTACCAAGTGAGTGGTGCACATTGGATTCCGTCCTATGATGTGGACCTGCACGCCGGGAAAGCGAAGGTGCGGAGAATGGCGCTGGTCTCCAATACAACACGTGAAGACTGGGAGAAAGTCAATCTCATTGTGTCAACAGCGACTGCTCGTCCTGTTGAGGCAATTGAAGGGACGCCCCTAATCATTGCAGCATATGACCCGGAGTTGCTCCGCAGGACACGAGACGAGAGAAGGCGAGCACCTAGTGCAATGGCAATGAAGAAAGAAAGGGCTATGCTAAAGCCCGCGGCTGCTCCTTCAGCTGTGCCTCCGCCTGCACCTCCTCCAGAGATTGAGGAAGAGTTTGCGGAATCATCTGAGGCTGCCTCCGGTATTTCAGTTTATGAACTGCCTAGGCCAGTAACGATTCCATTCGACAACGAACATCACCCTGTAGCACTGATTGAGGAGGACTTTGAATCTAACACAATTCACTATTGGTACGCAGATGGAATGGCAGAGGTAGTGGCACAGGATGAAATCACAAATGGGGACACTGTACTTATCCCTGGCAATGCCAAGGTATATGCAGAAGGCGACTATATTGGGGAAACTAGCATCAACCTGATGAGTCCACGTGAGAAGTTCAAGCTTGGGACAAGGACTGCTTATGATGTCAAGGCAGCAAAGAAGCTTGTAGAAAGGGAAGTGGAAAAGGCTGGCATAACACGAGGCAAGCTGAGAAGGGCTTACAAATATCGCCTTGAGATAGAGAGCTACTCAAAGCGACCGGTGAAGATGGAGGTTTTCGATAGAATCCCCCATAGTTTGAACCCTTCCATAGAGGTCAAGGTGGATTGGGAGAGGCTCAGAGTCAAGAATCAAGAACTCGGTGTCATGGAGTGGAGCATTGACCTGGAGCCAAAAGAGAAGAGGAACATAGAGTACAACTATTCAGTGGAATGGGAAAGAGATGTCACAATAAATCCCCCACTACCCTAGGGAGGCTAGATGATGACCATAGAAATGACAACTAACATAGCCAATGTCACCGTATTTCGTGATGGTGCAAGAGTTACTCGTACGGGCAAAGAACAACTCCTACCAGGAGAACAGGAGGTCATCATTAGGGGCCTTTCCTATCTCGCACAAGATGATAGCTTCCGAGTTAGAGGTCGAGGCGCAGCAAGCCTAAAGGGCATTGACGTAAAACAGAAGACTCAGACCTTTGAGCCTGAGGGAAACCTAAGTACCCTTATAGAGGAATTTGAAACTCTTCAGAAAGAACGGCAGGTAATCACTGACGATATTGAGCAACAGAACTCAAGGCTAGGAATTCTTTCAGCAATATCTCAGCAGTTCTCCACAGAGTTTGGAAAATGGTATGCAGCTGGAGAATCAGGGATGGAACATCTCGACGAGATGGATAAAACTAGCGTGAAGCTTGTCAATGATGCAAAGAAGAAAATCAGAGAACTGAATGAGAAGCTCGAAGAGATAGACGCCAAGATACAGGTTGTCCAGACGAATATACAGAGGATGAGAGGTCATAGGCGCACTGAAACAACAAAAGAAGTCAAGGTCTTGCTTGACGTCAAAGAGAACACAGAGATCGAGCTTGAGATGACCTACCAGTTGGGCGCCTCTGGCTGGGCTCCCACTTACGATGTGGACATTGGAGATGGACAAGCTAATGTTAAGCGGATTGCCATGGTTCATAATAGGACGTTTGAGGATTGGGCGGACATTGAGCTGGTGGTTTCAACTGCAAGTGCCAGACGCGTTGAAGCCGTAAAAGCGATGCCATATTACGTTGATGTCTACTCACCGTCAATTGGACGCATGGGATCTGGAGCTGCTCAGAAGGGCTTCCAAGAAGGAGTCGCAGATTTCGATGATGAGATGGAGCTATATGCAGCTGACGAGGCTCTATTGGAAGAACCGACACCAGTGATCACCACAACCTACGCAACTGCCAGCGAAACTCTGAGTGGGACAATAATCTATGAAGTTCCTGGAAAAGTATCTCTGCCTGCAGGTGATGAGCCTCAGCCAAT
>JBHLQK010000086.1:0-12141 GCA_048884925.1 Candidatus Thorarchaeota archaeon | reverse complement strand
TAAGGTCCATTGTGAGAGCAAGACTCCCGTGTCGACTATGTAGAGGTGCAATAAGTATGCCCCCTAAAGTGTTCGCGGAACTAGACGAGTATTAATTCGATCCCAGTAATTGTCGTACATTCGGATGAATCGAGTCACGCCCTCAGCCTTCTTGACCCAAACTGACTCGGAGGGTTCAACGTCCCACCGTGTCTGCCCATCAATCACTGCCAAGCCTGGCGCTCCGGGCTTCACAAGTTCCATCTCAAGAATGCTTCTATCAGGAATTACTACAGATTTCAGTTCAAAACGAGGGGGGCACACGGGGACAAAGATAAATCCATTGACATTGGGGGAAAGGATCGATCCTCCAGCAGCCAAGGCATATGCTGTTGAACCACAGGGTGTCGCCACCATGGCACCATCAGCTCGCCCATAGTCAATACGAACATCATCAAGATAAACCTGAAATGTCAGAAGCCTACCAGGGACTCGTGAAACCACATAGACCTCATTGAGAGCTTCCTCGAATTGTCTATCGCCAGCACCTGATGCGATATTGGCGTTTACCTCCAGAATGCACTCATTCTTAATCACTTTTTCAAGCGCACCCAATGCGGTGGTTGTGCTCGCTTCAGTGAGGAATCCCACATTACCTCGATTGACACAGAAGAGCGGAGTTCCCCTGTCTTTCAACCTAGAGAGGGCGTATAGGATTGTTCCATCTCCCCCAATTGTTACCACGAAGTCAATATCCATGTCTTCGATTATGGTAGGAGCAGCTCGCTTCTCACTAACATTGCATGATCCTGGATCAACTTGAACTTCAATATCATTGCCAATGAGGAATTCTGCAATGCGATTTGCTATTCGTTCCACCTCGATACGGCCGGGTTTGCCTACAAGACCAACAGCTCTGCGGTCACTGAGAATGGTTGGACTCTCCACAATCAAGGTTCGCACTTCCGAATGCTCCTGACTATATCTGCCTTTTACTCTTGTTGTTTCCTAAGTTGACAAAAAAGCCGTCTTCCCGCAAAGTATTTAGATGATGCAGAAGTTGTTGAGATAAATCGGCCTTCAGGACTTGGTGATATATTTTGAGCATTCAGAAAAAGACCGCAAAAGGTTTGAAACCTGGGAGCTATTTCTTGATTGATGGTGAACCGTGTAGAGTGATTTCTATAGAGAAGTCGAAGCCTGGCAAACATGGTTCTGCAAAGGCCAACATCACGGCAGTAGGATTCTTTGACAACAGAAAGCGGAATGTCATCATGCCCGCAGACCGACAAGTGGATATTCCTCTGATCGACAAGAGGAGTGCTACGATCATCGCGGATATGGGAGAAACCCTAAGCCTAATGGACACCGGCGAGCCATACGAAACTTACGAAGTTGCAAGACCTACAGATGATGAGATTGCGCTCAAGATTCAACTCAATGCTGAAGTTGAGGTCTGGGACGTAATGGGCACAAAGGTCATCACCAGAGTGAAGTAGTCCTGACACTGCGCGCTCTTCCCTGGTAATGTGACCAGAGGACACTATCCATTTATCACCCACGGAGTCGAAGGACTGTAAGACATCTGCGGGTTGGTCCTATGGGGTCGGATGAGAAAATAAGCAAGCATGATGAGAAGATAATCAAGGAGCTCCTAGAGAATTCGAGAAGCCCCCTAAGGGATATTGGAAAACGAGTCAAGCTAAGTGCAAGTTCCGTGAGAAATAGAATGGCACGTCTTGAGAATCTGAAAGTAATCAAGCGCTACACTGTGGATGTCGATTGGCGAAAGATGGGATACGATATAGAGGTCATCTTGCTGATTTCGTCATGGATGACAGCTTCCAAGGAGATTCATGAAACCCTCTCACAGCTTGAGCAAGTGAGCAAGGTCTATTGGACTGCTGGCACGGCAAATCTTGTCTGTGTTGTACGCGTGCGAAGCATGCAGGAGCTATCTGCGTTCATAACTGAGAATTTAGAGAAACTACGAGGTATTGAAAGGGTGGAGAGTCTGTTCATTATGCCAGTCCCAGAATAAATGGAAGAAGTGGTGCGGAGGGCGAGATTCGAACTCGCGAACCCCTACGAGATTTCCCCTCTGTCACTACTGTGACAGAGACAGGGACCTGAGCCCTGCGCCTTTGACCTGGCTTGGCAACCTCCGCATTCGAACAACTCGAAATTCGAGACTTATGATAAGGATTTCTATGAGTCAAGGACTACATGCGTTTCAGCTGGGAACTCGGGCTTCAGCCAATAGGCGCCTGAGAAATGTCCAATCACCAATCATGTCGACAACGGTTCTGTCTGACATGGCATCTTTGACTGCCCCATCAAACACTATCTTTCCTTGATCAATGACAGCAACAGAATCAGCCCAGTTTTCGAGGAAGAACCGGTTATGAGTTGTGTAGAGAATGCTAATCCCCTCCTGTCTGAGATCTTTGATGATTTCCACAATACTAGTAATCATTGGAAAATCAAGTCCTGCAAAGGGCTCATCAAGAATCAGGATGCTGGGACGCATTGCCACTATTCCAGCAAGTGCTACTCTCTTGGCTTGACCATGACTCATTTGATTCACTGGTCTATCAATATAGTCGCACATACCCACTTTTTCAAGAGCCCACTCTACGCGCTTTGCAACTTCCTCTTCCGAGAGCCCCATGTTTGTTGGCCCAAATGATACATCTTCCCAAACAGTTGGTGCAAAGAGCTGATCATCCGGATTTTGAAAGAGGAATCCCACATTTTGCCGGATTTCCCATAAGTTATCACGAGTGACCTTTCTGTCATGAACAAAGATATCTCCGGAATGTGGTTCCAGCAGACCCGTGATCAACTTGAAGAGCGTCGTTTTACCGGATCCATTCTGACCAACTATGGCCTTCTGTTCTCCTATATGTAGCTGGAGATTAATATCCTCCATCCTAAATTCATCATATCTAAAGTGCACTTTGCTTACATCGATTGCACATGTCATATCAAAATCACCTCAAACAACGGCGGTATTAGGAATATCATTGCCATGAGTAGAGAAATGAGCAACACGGGTAAAACAGAATCAGAACGCCTGAATCCACCACTCGTTACCATCATGCCCTTGCCAAAACCCCTTAACTGCATTGAGTCGTAGACTATAGCACTACGGTCAAAAGCTCTGTCGATGGTGGTACCCACTAGATAACCCATCGAACGCAATTTACCTAGTCCACCTACGCTGTGATATCCGCGCAGAGCCTGCGCGTCCTGCATTCGAGACTTTTCTTCTATGAACAAGGGAACATATCTGAACATAATAAGTAGGGCACCTAGTATTGCCGTTGGAATTCTCAGGGTTTTCAGAGCTCCTATAAACTCACTCAGGGTCATGTGAGAGAGCGCTGCCAGAAAAGTCAGCAGAATGGCAAACATTCGCATACCTAGTAGGACTCCAAGGAATAAGCCTTCCCAATAGGCATTCACGAATCCCCACGGAAGCTGTAGTGTAAAAAGGACTGTGCTACCATAAAGGAAGGGCTCAAGAAACACCCAGAATAGAATAATCACTTCGAACTTGACAGCCATTGAGATTGCTCTTCGCCAGTTTGTACCAGACATTACACCGGTGCCTAGAATCAGAAGAATAAGAACCGACAGCATAATGATGCTGTTCTGTATTGTGATGAGAATGGCCATGGCAAAAGCAGATACTAGAATGCCAGCTGGGGAAAATGGGGCTGCAGACCGCTTCCCTTCAGCGAATGGTAACAGAAATTTGCCTGTTTCAGGCCCATGATGATGAGATTTGTGGGAGGCTCTTCGAAACAAGATAAAACCCAATCCTAATGCCGCAATGATACCAATGGATCCCGTGACCATATCAATGACTGGTCCTTCCCCAAATTGAAACCAAATGCCAGGAAAGCCCGCGTCTGGCTCAGTAATTCCAGCAAATTCAAAGAAAGCCCATTCAAAGCCATCTGGATTTTCTGATGCGAATCCACTGAAGATTGCCAAACCCACTAGAGCTATGGTTATTATGACTGATGCAATTAAGGGTCGGAGAGAGATTTCCTTCCCCACCGGTTCGTCATCTTTTGCTCGCTCTTCAGCTGGGGGCATTTCATCAGTTTTAGACGTTCTCAAGAAAGAAACTAGATCAGGTTTTGCTTTGACGAAATAGAGAAGAATTACTGTTGTCAGTAGTGCTTCGCCTACTCCGATTATAACATGTATAGATGTAATGGCAGTCAGAGCCTCAGGTCCAAACCCAGGCACTGTAAGAAGTTGAAGGCCCAGCACGAACGCAGCACTTACAGTCACAATGAATGATGCGGCTGCAGCTGAGAATAGTGTGGCCATTTTCTTATTTGAGATTCTGGATGCACCTCTGAAGAACATCAGAGAAAGACCATACCCTAGGAAAACTGCGAAGACACCCATGTTGAAGAAGTTGAGTCCAAATGTGAGAATCCCTCCATCACCATAGAGTGCCTGTACGAATAATACCAGCGCCATGATTAAGGATGCAACCCATGGGCCCACCATAACTGCGAGAAGTGTAGAACCGACAAGATGACCACTTGAGAAAGGAGGAACTGGGAAATTGATAAGCTGGGCTGCGAATATCACAGCTGCAAGAACACCCATATAGGGAACCAGCCGATCATCAAACTTCTTGCTGACTAACCTCAACGACAGGACAATTGCAGTGCCACTTACAGCCAGCAGCAGAAGCTGCAACCAGAGTGGCACTATGCCGTCGGGTACGTGCATTCTTCTTTTCTCTCCATCAATGTTATTGGGGGGGAAGACTTTATCTGTGTTACTTTTCAGCAATTCGTGTTACTCGTGAAGTCATTTGTGTCACTTGTGTTCAGAGGTGTGCTCCATGGCAAAAGACTCAGAGTTGAAACGGTTTGGAGTGTCAATACCAGAGGATCTGCTTGAGCAGTTCGATTTTCTTGTTAGGGCAAAGGGATATGTTGGGAGGTCTGAAGCAATCAGAGATGCTATGCGTCTATACATATCCCAATGGGAGCTCGATAGCAGGCAGGAGGGTAATACAGCTACTCTCAGCGTTGTGTACAAGCATCGATCCAGGCTCATGGCTGAATTGACAAATGCACAACATGCATCGCGTGCGAGCGTGATATCTACTATGCATGTTCATCTTACGCCTTCCCACTGTTTGGAAGTGCTAACCTTGACTGGGACACAGAGGAACATCCAAAACCTCGCAGATAGGGTTAGCGGGCTATCCGGCGTGGAATATACGAGGCTCTTTTCATTTGTAGTGCCAGAGTCCTCAGATCCCTATTATAATCATCATCATTGAGAATTCCTTAATGCATCTGTTGGAGGATTTCAAGCATTCTCGACATATCCGGACACGCATTGCCAGCTGCTTTCAAGACCTCAATGTGACGAATATTGCCTTTCTTGTCCACCAAGAAGACTGCCCTCTTTCCGTAGCCTTCTTCAGGCACGAAGCAATCGAACTTCAGTGTCACATCTCCTAGAGGAACATAGTCAGCTAAAACAGGAAATCCCAGTTCCCCGACTTGGTCTAGCCATGCTCTATTGGATTCAACTGATGCCATGTTGATAGCTAACACCTGCGTATCAGCTTGCTCAAACTCTGACAGATATTCTTGATAGAATCTGAAGCTATCTGTGCATCCAGAATTCAGATCACCTGGATGGAGGGCAACAACAACATTCTGGCGTCCTCTAAAATCAGAAAGACGTACATCCATGCCGTTCTGATCAGGTAGAATGAAATCAGGTGCCCGTTCTCCAATACTTAGACACACGTTCTGTTCTCGTAGTAGCATCTTTCGAGTCACTTTGAATTGCTTTGATTAAGAGAAGGGATTGATCCTTATCAATTTAACTATTGTTAACATTTCTATGGTTAACAGGGACATAGTCAAAAGTAGTAAATCATACAGCATGATGAATTGGTGGCAATGACTATTAATCCATTAACCGAAATCTCAGATGGAGTTTGCCTGTTTACACCTCCGCCAGACAGGATAGCAGGTTGGAGAAGGTCAGGCAATGTAGTCATTCTAGATACTAACAGCATGGTGTATCTCATAGATTGTGGAGGACCCTCCGTTAGAAAGCAAATAGTTTCTATAGTCCATACATATGTTGCTGATGGGAGAAAGGGAGTTCACTGTGTGCATACTCATGGTCATATCGACCATATGGCTGGAGCCCCTCTTCTTCAGAGCACTCATGGAGCAAGTATATGGGCTCCAGAAGAGGCAGTTCCATTCGTGAAGAAACAATCACCTATCTTCTTAGAGAAGGAACAGGACTCTCTGATTGTTTCTTTTCGCGAGTTATTTACTGCTCCATCGTGGTTTGTCAAAGGAGCAATGTGGGCAACCTTGGGAAGAACTCAGCCTCTCACTCATGTTTCGAGGATTAGTGAGTTCGCCCATCTGGAAGACACAGGTTTCAAGCCGGTTGAATTGCTTGGACATCACTTTGGTCACACTGGGTTCTTCAATGATGAGCAGGGCACACTAATCGCTGGAGACCTGATTGATCCGCGTCATAAGATGAAACCCATTCTTACTGCGCCTTCCTCAGACTTCGATTCAATGAGGGGGTCTTTGAAAGCAGTCAGGCGTCTGTCACCATCAATCCTGCTGCCGGGTCATGGAACTCCAATTCAAGGTGAAGATATCATCCAGGAAGCCATGATGTTAGCAGAGGGAACTCTAGACACGTCGTTGGAAACCGTCACTGAAATCCTAGAAGAGCGTTCATGTACACTCCCTGAGCTCTCCGCAAGAATGCAGAGGAAAGGAATTGGTCCGGGAGATGTCTTCAGGAGAATGTTTATCCATAGTATTCTGAAGCATCTTTTGGAGAAAGGGAAAGCATCCAAACATACCACGGCACGAAAGAAGACTGTGTTTTCGATCTAGTGAACGTTCTGATTATTGCATCATAAAGAACCTGATTCCTTGAGGGCAGACCTTAGAATCTTGCCATCCTCAGCAACAGGCAACGAGTCTCTGATGATCACTTCCTTGGGCTTCTTGTATGATGCCATCTTTCCTGAACACCAGTCCAGAATCTCGTCTTCAGTTATGCTAAACCCGGATTTGGGAACAACGAATGCCCGCACAACTTCGCCCCACGTTCGGTCAGGAACGCCCACAACCACTGCAGATTCGACGTTAGGATGTTGGGATATTAGCTCTTCGACCTCAGCAGGAAAGACCTTCTCGCCGCCAGAGAAGATCACCTCGCTCTTTCGCTCAATATAGTAGTAATTGCCCTCCTCATCAATTCTGAACATGTCGCCAGTTCGAAACCATGCCCCATCGAACGAGTCTTTGGTCTTCGTTTCGTCATCATGGTAACCTCTCATGAGAGAGGGGCTTCTGTATATCGCTTCACCAACCTCACCAGGAAGCACATCCTCTCCAGCGTCGTTGACAACCCTCATCTCGACTCCGCTGATTGGCTTTCCGATATACCCTTCGGTTATCTTTGGAATGTCATCAACTATGAGGAATGAGTAGATAGCTGCGCCTATATTCTCCGTCTGACCATAGCCATCAACTAGCACAGTATTCGGAAACCTATTCAAAATCTCCTTCTTCATATAGGCGGGCATTTTGGACCCTCCGGAAGAGAGAAGCGTAACTGAAGTCAAATCATGAGAATCCAATTCTGGATAGTCCAATAGCATCCTAAACTGAGTCGGCACCATGAATACCGCTGTGATCTTCTCTCGTTCGATGAGATCAAGGATTTCCTGAGGTTCAAAACTTAACGATTTGGGAAAGACAACTGGTCGTTTCATAGCAGCCATGATTATAGCGGGCATGAAACCTGAGAGGTGATAAAGTGGAGTAGGAACGAGAAATTTGAGTTCGTAATCTGTTGGAAGAAGCGCCGACTCTGGAACTTGGCCATCGAAGATTAGCTTCAATCCATGGTCAGGAATCAGAGTACAAGCATCAAGAAGAGCTTGATGGGTGAAGTTGGTTCCCTTTGGTAGACCTGTAGTACCACCTGTAAAGAGCTGCACACCTAGGTCTTGACTATTGACTGAAAGGGTAGGGCGCTCTTGGGAAGCATCTGCAACAAAATCACTCCATGATTTGATTTTATTTTCTGAGTCTGTTGACCCCTCAACTACAATCAGTGGAGGTCGTTCAGATACGTGACTAAATGCATTGAGAACGGGAGCCATGTAATGTACGCTGGTGATGCAGAGAGATGGTTTGCCAGTTTCAAATACGTGTCGTATCTCTCTTCCAACAAAGCGCGTGCTGATTGGAGCAGGCACCATGCCAGCACGTTGCGTACCATAGAGAGACGCAAGGTATTCGGGCCGGTTCTCCATTATTATGGCAACCCTCATTCCTTTGGAAGAGGGGTAATCTCGTAGCAATGAGTTTGCGACTTCTGAGATACTAGTATCAACATCAGACCATGTGAGGTGATCATCGCCATAAACAACAGCCAGCATATCACCGTAGTCCTGTGCATTTCTACTCAGGAGGTCACAGAATGCTCTAAGTGGAGCATCTTCAGAAATGTCAGTGGGGCTCATTTCATCAATGCCTGCAGTTTGATTAAATCATTCATTGGGCCCTTGGCTTTAATCTTCCCGCCCATGAAAGCTCGTGTAGGACTCAGAGATCCATCCATGATTGCCATAATGGATTCCGTGGTTGTAGTTATCACTAGTTCAGCACTGTCCTCAATACCATCGGTAATTGAGGCAGTTCCTCCCTTGAATACTATGTGGCAGGTTGCCTCCTCGTTGTCGGTGAAATGAAACTGGAGGGTCTTGTTAAAGTCTGCAAAGCGAGACTGGTATTTTGGATCCTCCATCTTACCTACCATCTTCTCCAATGAGGACATCACTTCGTCTTTTGTCGCCATTTCTTTCACATCCTTGATTCATTCTGTTCTATTTATTTTCCCTTCCATTCTGCTGGACGCTTCTCCATCCAAGCTTCAAAGCCCTCGATAACGTCTTCAGAGCGGAAGAGCTCATTGAATGGCTCCCACAGAGCTCCAATCTCACGAATCCCTCTTCTGAGAAACTCCTTAGTGAGCTTCTGGGATAGGGGTGCCACAAGTTTGATCTCTTCACAGAGTTCGCTTACTTCCTTTGTCAGGTCGTCGTGAGGGACAACCTTGTTTACCAGGCCCATTCGATAGGCCTCTTCCGCGTCAATAGCGCGACCAGTGAAGGTCAGCTCCTTAATGTAACGCATATTGTATTCATGTGCCCTAACAATTAGCAGACCTGACATCAATCCTCTCCTATTCTCTCGGAATGCAAAAACAGCTTTGTCAGATGCAATCACTAGGTCACAGAATAATGTGAGTTCAAAACCTCCTGCATAGGCAAATCCATTTACAGCCGCGATGACAGGTTTCGGATATCGCTGAAGCAGTTCTATTGGATCCAGTATAACACTCAGAAACTCACCAAGTCCCTGGAATCCCACGGTGCTCATTTCTTTGATGTCAAGTCCAGCACTGAATGCAGTGCCTTCTCCTGTAATGACCAAAGCCCTCACAGTATAATCATCATAAGTGTCCTGCAATACCTGCATGAGCTCCATCCATGTCTGACGAGAAAGGGCATTTCTTACTTCGGGCCGATTGAAAGTAATCCAACCAATGCCATCCTTGACTTCATATTTTATGCATTCAAAAGTCATCTTTCGTTTTCCTCCTATAGGTCGTTTGAATCGACTCCCCTGAGCACCCTGGGGAGAATGGCAGGGTCAGGAGTCTTCTTGAACTCCTGTCTTCCGACAAAGAGCTTTAGAACATCGTTCCCGCCCCCTGTCACTTTAGTGAGAAGCGCATTCTTTAGAATTGATGCTGCTAGATACTCCTGCGTATACCCATCACCGGAGAGAATGACCAACGCATCCTCAGCGATTTCAATGAGAGCCTCTGTGGAGAAGATTTTGCAGATAGCAGCATCAACTCCAAACTGGAACATGTCTGCATCCCCACTGTCCAGTTGTGCCGCCAAAGCATACAAGTAGGTTCTAGCGAGTTTCAGCTGAATGGCCATGTCAGCCATTCTTGTCTGAACGGTCTGATATCTGGATATTGGGGCACCAAACTGCACTCTTCGGCGCCCGTAGGACCGTGCTGTTTCCACTAGCATCCTAGCCTGACCAACTGTCGCAGCAATACCAAGACGTTCAATATTGAGCCCAGATGTCATCACTGTCCAGCCATCGCCCTCAAATAGAATCATGTTATCTTCAGGTACGCGTACATCACGAAAGCGAATTACACTGTTGAACATCTCTACGTCGCCGGTCAGCTCATTGATTTTTTCGATTGTAATCCCGGGTGTTTCTCTGGGTACCAAAAACGCAGAGAGATGAGTGTGTATAGCTTGAGCCTCGGGAGAGGGATCAGTCAATGTATATGTCATCAGATAGTCGGCCTTTGCCCCAAGTGTGATATAGCGTTTCCACCCATTCAGAATATACTCATCGCCATCTTTCTCAGCATAGAGTTGAACATTGGCGGCATCATTTCCCACATCTGGTTCAGTGACACAGATTGCAGTCCACTTCTCTCCTTTCAACATCGGGACAAGAAACCTCTCCTTTTGCTCTGGAGAGCCAAATAGATGGACAGGACTCCCTCCGAATACTGTTGTAAGAAGCGGATTGATGTTCAGGTAGCATCGGCCAAATTCCTCATTCAGTATTGTATATCCAGTATAGCCCTCCTCTCGACCGCCATGCTCTTCTTCAACCAGCATCGCAAGAGGGTGGAACCCTTTATCCACCACAAACTTGCTGATCTCCCACTGAATCTCCATCGCCTGATTATGGTCAATCTTGTCAGCAAGCGGGCGTAGCTCAGAGTTCACAAATTCCTCAACTTCACTTGCGAACTTCTTATTCTTCTCAGTCCACCAAGGCAGTACTTCCATTCATCTAGCACCTCTATTTTGCTGATCTGTCCAATCCATATCGCAGGCTTACATCGCCCACCTTATTCAGTCCTCGCCAGGTTATTTTGGCAAGTTTGATTTTGCCTCTAGGATCAGTCCACAGATTGACCAACCCACCATTCTCTAGGGCCAACAGGGCTTCATCAAAAGCAGACACATCATCCATTCCCAGCTTGTTCATCATATCTTCCTTCTCGCAGTGAAGGGCTTGTGTATATTCAAATTCTTTAGCAAGGAGATTCAGAATGCTGCTATTCAGGTCTTTGGACATTTGGTCACTCCTCCTTTCAAGAAACGCGCGCACTCCAACTTAAATAATCTGCAAGAATTGCTCTTATTCGATAAGGTAACTCCGAGAGTGAGCGCTGTTTAAATGTGTAATATTTGGTTCAGCAAACCCCTAGAGAACATTCAACATTAATTTATTAGCTAGGCTGCTGACCCCTGGAATAACTACATTCGCGATGTAGTTGGAGGAAAGACATATGTCTGAAAGGCCTCAAGGCATTATAATCGGAGCCCTGCTAGTATTGATATTCGCTCTGTACAACCTTGGTTATGGAGTATGGACCCTAATGCAAGCAGGGGGTGACATCCTTTCCCTGATTTTCGGCTCCTTAGCTGCAATGATTAGTCTCATTGTGGGTATTGTGGCATTGATATTGTTCATTGGCTTGTGGGGCATGAAGAAATGGGCATGGCTGTGGACTGTCATTATCGCTCTCCTCGCCATTCTTGGTGGCGCTACGAATCTGGGAGACATAATGTCAATCATAAGCTTGATACTTGGTGTAGTCGTCCTGATTTACATGTTCATGCCAGCCGTAAGGAACAATCTCAAATAGAAATAGAATGCTTGGAACCCAGTTATCCAACTTGGGTTCCTCCATCTTCTTTTTAATTCATATTCCATGTTGCTCTGATGAAAGGCCTATTATTCGACGAAGATAATCAACGAAGGAGCACTAATGACTATTGACGAATCAGAGCCCAAAGCAATTGCCAAGTGGAATCGTTACCACTACCTGTATGCAGCAATCTTCATGACTGCAACCGTAGTGGCTACGGTCATGCTCTCCATAGGTGGATACATTTCTCTTGATCCACTCACTGCTTTGTTTGCTAGTATGTTTGCGGGGTTCGCCTTTCTTCTCGTCCAAACCACATATGTGAGATTCGTTGCTAACACTAGT
>JBHLQK010000085.1:0-12359 GCA_048884925.1 Candidatus Thorarchaeota archaeon | reverse complement strand
GAGATTACTCCTAAGATAGTAATTATGCCAGCTCAATTCCCTATCTACCCATTCCTCATCAGTGACGAGCTGAATCCGGCTTTCTTTCCATTGCTCACATGTCTTGGCTAACAGATTTGTGAAGTCACTCTCAAGATTGGCAATTATCGTTTCAAGTTTCATACCCTCAGGCACATAGCCATATGCGAAGAAAAGAGTCTTTTCCTCTCCTGGCTCAAGATGGAGTTTCCGTTCAGTCAGAAGTCCTGTTTCAGAATCTTTGGCCGAGGGCTTCATTGACAAAGGTTCATGTATTCCCTCTGGAGCGCCAGCACTTCCCCCTCTGAAGAATTTCGTGACATCAATACCAAAGCCATCTGCCGGCCCATCCAATGAAATCAAGAATGTTGCTGGTGGGGACTCATCCTCAAGAACAGTTTCTTTGATTGGTGGATTAACAGCACCCCCTGTAAGATGCTTCCCTTTTGTAGCCAAGTACGCGTTCAGAGCCTTCCATGCAATCTTGTCACCCATAGTGTTGCCCTTGAAACGCTTTGAGTCCAGCAAACCCCTATTATTGGAGATGATCTCAGTTCTCCGATCAAACCTACGACTGAATTCTCTTCGAATTTCAGAGGTGGGCTTTTTCTGAGCTATTGATAGCATGAATGATTTGAATGAGAATTGGTAGGGTTGACTGGCCCAGTACTCGACCCACCTGAAGTCGTGGGCTTGATTACGATCGTTCTTTATTGTGACCTGCGAAATTACAAATGGATAATCACCAAAGGGCGCAAAGATGAATTGGTCTACAACCAGCGCGTCCTCTTTCACAGTTTTTCTATAGTAACCCATGCCAAATACGCGATCAAACTCCTTAGCTTCACCAGTGAAATATGTACTAAGGACAGATTCACCATCAGTAAGATATCCAATACCGCCTCCAAATTGAAACCTTGAAGGGTCATAATCGTTGAGGAATTTGGGACTACCTTCATCCTGCCTTACCTGGACGTAACCATAATTCGAAACAACAGCAACAAGCCTGTCGTTTCCAACTTGATGAAGGTGGTCAGTATTCTGTCGCCAGACTTCAGTCATGGGTGATACTGCCTTGGGATCCTTTGTCTGGTCACATGTATAGCGATACGCTGGAAGTCCAAACTCATCTTCAATCCATTCGCCAAAGTAGCCTGAGCCAAACGACTTGTCCGACATATCTCTCCTTCCTAAGTCCAAGGGAACTATCAACGAGTCATTAATTTCTTACTGCACCCTCCCTGAAAGGATATTACACAGTTTAACCATTGCATTAAGTGAGTCGAAGAATAATAGAACGACCGTGAGTTGTGACAAACTATGAGCCTTAGCGACATAACAAGAATGACAATCGAGCTTGATATTGACAATATTGCAGCAGCTGTTAGTTCGCAGATTGAACGCGGGGCTGATGCTCAGAGCATCTTGAAAGCTCTCACGGATGGCATGAATGAGGTTGGTCGCCTCTATGAAGAACATGAGTATTTCCTTGCTGAACTAGTTTTAGCGGGGGAAACCATGAAGGAGGCTTTTGAAGTGTTAAAGCCCCATCTCGCATCGGGAGAAACCACTCAGAAGAACCAAGTGATTGCAGCCACTGTGAGAGGTGATAACCATGACATTGGCAAAAATATCTTAATCACTATGTTGATTTCTGGCGGGTTTGATGTCATTGATCTTGGCATGGACTGCCCTAAGGAGAAGATAGTTGAAACCGTGAAGGAGTCTGGTGCCAAGGTTGTCGCATTGAGTTGTCTCCTCACGATGACAATCAACGAGATATCTGAGGTTGACAGAGCTCTTAGAGAAGCGAGTCTTCGCGATGAAGTGAAGCTGATTGTTGGTGGTGCACCACTTAGTATGGACCTTGCCAAGAAATTGGGGGCTGATGACTTTGGGGCAGACGCTATAGATGGTGTGCGACGAATTAGAGCCCTTTTGGAGGGATAACATTATTGGACGCACCAACACGAGTTTTGATGGCACTCAATCATGAGGAACCTGATAGAGTTCCAGCTTTTGAGAGTGCCTTCACAAACAACACAATCATGAAATCCTATGGAATCGAACCAGGCGCTGGAATCAAGGATGGTTATGAATCTATAAAGCGATTGCCGGGCAAGGATCGCCTAGCAAACATGGCATTTTCCAACCAAAAGTGGCTTGCCAAGGGATTGGTCGATGGCTATGAGCTACTACGACGTGCAAAGATTGACATCGGGCTAAGCTATGTAACACACACGTATCGGAAAGGCATCGAAGGTGGCTACATAGACGAGTTTGGAAGAATCATGAATGTGGACTATTACGAGGATGGAACTCTGATTCTAGGTTATCGTGGGGGTTACTTCAAGAGCTTTGAAGACTATGAGAAATGGAAACAACCAAGTCCTCATGAGAAAAGGCGACTTGCAGCCTTCTTAGCTGGCAAACAGGTCCAAGAACAGATGAACAATGAAATCCTATCTGTTCCTGCTATTGGTGGAATGATGGAGCCAGCCTGGGAACCCTTTGGAATTGAGATATTCTCACGGATCTTAGCCAAACCCAATCAGGCAAAGAAGATCTTTGATGACAGAGGGAATCTAGCACTCGAATTGGTGAAAATCCTTGGAGAGAATGGCGCTGAGCTTGTTCTAATCTGGGATGACTATGGTTTCAAAAATGGATTATTCATGAGCCCAAGGAACTTCAAAACATATGTTCTTCCTTGGCTCAAGCGAATATGTGATGCTGCACATAAACGAAACTGCAAAATTCTATTGCACTCGGATGGGGATTTGACTATGATATTCGATGATATCGTAAATTGTGGCATTGATGCAATTCATCCAATTGAACCCACTACAGCAAATCCTGATTACGACATTTTCAGTCTTGCAGAGAAATATGGTGATAGGCTTACTTTTGTAGGAAACATCAGCCCGGTCTTGCTAGCCACAGGTGAAATTTCCGAAATCAGGGAGTATAGCAAGAAATTGATTCGTGAAATAGCGCCCGGAGGAGGATATTTCTTCAGCAGTGGGCACAGCATAGTGCCCTCTGTAACGCTAGATAGATGGGAAGCAGTCATGGATGTACGAGAGAAGTATGGTAGCTATCCTATCAACGTCCCCAGTTGATTGTATGCTAGATATCCATCTCTTCAGATTCCAAAGCTGAACCCCCTGAACGTAGATAAGCCGCCCTCTTCTCCTCATGCAGCTTCTCTAATTTCTCCTGCATTTCTGCCAGTGCCTCATCATGCAGTGGATAGAAATAGATGAAGATTAAACTTATAGCCGCTACTAACGCTGGCACGAGTAACCAGAGGATCTTTATTCCAAGCAGGGCTGATGCAGGCTGAGCTGCAAGGTCACCACCTTGAACATATCCAAAAGCTGCAAGTATAAAGGTGGCTACGATGGGACCAAGGCTGGTCCCCGGACGAGTCAGCAAGGCCATTACTCCAATGAACATTCCCTCTCTTCGTGAGCCATGAAGCACCTCATCCTCATCTATCGCAAGATATTGCATCGGAATGTGGAATATGCCATAGCCGGATGCAATGGTAACCAGAACGAGACCATACCAGATAGTCCATTCGAGTGCTGGCATAAGGATGAGGAATAAAAGGACTAGCGATCCAACCACCCTAATTACTCCGAACCTAAGCATGATTCTCCTCATCCCCCATTTAGGCTGAAGTCTTATTGCTATGATATTCCCGACATAACCAACAATGAAGTAGATGACAAAGAATAGGAGAATGATATCCAGTCCTGGTGTTATACTCTCTAAGAGAAGCATGTAGACGAAAAAGTAACTCAAGCCCAAGCTTCCAAGCATATTCTGGCAAAGATAAAACCCTGCATAGACAAGAAAGGTCCTTGATCGAAATGTGGCAATGATTGACTCTTTGAGAGTGAAGACTTTGTCACTCTGGAACTCAGGACGTTCCTCACACATAGAGGCGGTAAGCAAGATAAATACAGTTGATATAGCAGCCAAGATGAACATTATCACTCGAAACTGGTCAGAATTCGGCGGAATATTCGCGATTATTATGAATACCGGCAAAGTCACTACTGTCCCCAATACCGTGGCAAAGAACTGGGCTTTGTTGCGTTCATCGATATCCATGGTCATTTCGGGAAGCAAAGCAAGCCAAAGAAGTATGACCAAGGTGTACATCGTGTCAAAAAGACAGATTGTCAATACATAGTGAATGAAGATGATTATCTGATTTGTTAGACTCCACGGGAACCACACAAGTAAGAATGTGAGTGCCCAGATGGGGCCGCCATATTTGATGTAAATGAGACGCCTACTCCCCCATCTTTCACGGTCTGTTCTATCCGATAGCTGTCCAGAAAGAGGATCGTTTAATGAGTTGATAGTCATGTAGATGATTTGTCCAATGATGAAGTATGAAGGGAGAAGCGCAAGATCATCAAAGAAAAACTCAATGTACTTGAAGCTAAACACAAATCCCAGCAACCCTGTAGGGATTGCGCCAAAAGCATAACCCCAGAGGTTCTTTCGACTGAGCTTCTCCGAGCTTCTCATATCCATAATCTCCTTCCTTTTTTGGCATCAGCCCATTATTATCTGTTCTTGAATTAGAGTGGATCTTTGCTCATAGCAAGCAGAAAATCAGATCAGAGTCCGTGAACTCTATTAACCAACTGAATCGTCTTCTCTTCACCATGCTTTGCCCAATAAACAAGCACGCCTGTTCGCATGACCGCATTCCGTTGGCCCTTGGGATTGGATGGGTTGAAGTGTCCAACTTGAATATCACAAGGAAACTCCCTGCACAGACCACAGTGGCGTAAACCTCTATCACTAACACATTGAAACAGCTTGCAGCTCCCCCACCATGGAGTTCCTTTGCTGTCCAAGCATCCTGAACATTGATGATCACTTTTTCCTTGATAGCTAGGACAGATGTCACAGACATGGCCGCATGGATTCAGTTTCAATTCCAAATCCCCTCAGCAGAAATGACCTGTGCAGAAATTCAAGGATGGCGCACTTAGATGGCACGCCTTATTAGAGCTGTTCAAACTCGCAAGAGTACATATGCATACTTGAGCAGAATAATCATGCCAAAATGTCCGCATTGTTCTGAGGAATTGAGAATAAAGTTCTCAGGTAGATTTGTGTCTGAGATTGATGAAGAATACCTTTCTATTCTTGAAACATTTCTTCAACGGATGCCTAGATTTGTTAGAGGTGCTCTCAAGTCACAATGGGGGCGACTATATGAGGAGCCGCCGCTTGTCAATCTAATTGTTTGTTCATGGTGTGACACTGTCATAAGCGCAGAAATACAAAAAATGGGGTCCAGATAGAGTAGCTCATGCCCTCATTCGTTTCATACCATGAGATCACATAATCATATGCATCACGTTCATGCCCAGTAAGCCTTTTGTCTACAAATGCATAGAGAATATCATGCTCTTTTCGGAGTGAGAGATATGGAAGAAGATAGCGTATACAAGATAATCGACCTCGTTGGCACCAGCAATAAGAGCTGGGAGGATGCTGTTGCCAACGTTGTGGCAAAGGCTGCAAAGAACCTGCGTGATCTTCGAATTGCTGAGGTCAAGAAACTCGATGTCAAGATTGAGGATGGCAAAATCGTTGCTTATCGGGCTCGAGTCACATTGAGCTTCAAGTATGAGAAGGAATAATCACGTCGTTAGTTGATAGTGGCGAGGGGGACAACTCCCTTGCCATCACATTTTCTTAGTAGCCGTTTGGGTGTTACGGATGAAAGACCGGTCGAAGGCTTCGCCATATGGAGGTGGGGGATGGTCTCCCCGTGAGAAATCACTGATGGAGGAAATTGGAACAATATGGAGTTCATGTGGAGTCAACAATGAGTGGATGCGTCTCAAAAGTGTGCTCCTTCATTGTCCTGGCATTGAGCTAACAGGAATATCTGACCCAGACGAGGTGCAGATGATCGAGATTCCATTCATAGAAATAATCACGAATCAACATGATGACATGGCTGAGGCTTTCAGGAACGCTGGCGTGACAGTGTCTTATGTGGAACCGTCAGGAAAGCCTCCTCCAAATCTTATGTTCGTGGCTGATTTGCTCTTTGCCACACCTGAGGGAGTGATACTTTCTCGCCCCGCCTCGTCAGTACGAGCTGGCGAGGAACGATTTGTCGCGGAGCAGCTGTCTAAACTTGGCATTCCCATTCTGAGAATCGTTCGAGGTACTGGCACGTTCGAGGGTGCTGATGCCGCATGGTTGAATCCTGACACGGTCATGATTGGAGTAGGGTTTCGAACGAATAAAGAAGGAGCGGAGCAAGTGTCAAGCCTGCTTGATGAGATGGGGATTGAATCGGTTGCTGTTGAGCTTCCACCAGGCTCGATGCATCTCATGGGGGATCTTCGTTTTGCGGATAAAAACCTCGCAATCTGTAGGCCCTACCGTTTGTCTGAAAAAACCATTGAAATTTTACGTGAACATGGGTTTTCTACTCATTTTGCACCTGATGAATCTGAAATCGCTGTTGGACTATCAATGAACTTCGTGACATTGGGACCTAAGAAGATTCTAGCTGCAGATGGAAATCCAAAGACAAAAGCCTTCTATGAAGATCTGGGAATAAAGTGCAATCTGGTTGACATAAGTGAGGTCACAAAGGCAGCAGGGGGTATAGGGTGTCTGACTGGTATATTAGAGCGCGAGTAGATTTGTGACTTGCTTCAGCCACCCTTTCCTCGAATCTCCATGATGATCCACTCACTCACTGCCTCCTCCCCATGAAAGAGCATCTTCAGGTCTTCATGAAGACTGAAGGGCTCAAGAACGCAGATCCAGCCATCTCCGTAGGGATCGTTCACAAGAGGGCTAACATCATTTACAAGTGCGGAGTTTGACTCAACAATGAGCCCCGAGATTGGATTTCTCATTGGTCCCACCCATTTATTACTCTCAAGTGTCGCAATTGGTCCTCCATACATCACTTTCTTCCCAACTGGGCGGGGAGTTATCGCTCTGATTTCACCAGCAAGATGAACTGCATATGGAGTAATGCCCACTCGGATGTTGTTTTCTTCAATCTTAGCCCATGTATGGTCAGGGTGAAAGTAGAGCTCGGATGGAAATAGGAAACCTTCAATCTCCAAGACAAGGCTCACCAAATAAATGGAGAATTTCCTCTCTCATAAGTTAGTTGGCTTATCCTCTAATCTCGATGAGTATCTTCCAATAGGATGAATTCGTAGGTTTATTGAGCTAGAATTCCCAATATCTTCTCTTCTACATCTTCGGGTGTAACAAGCGTAACAAAACCAGCAGCTTTCGCTAGCGCCTTTTTTGCAGCCTTATGATCTTCCTTTGAAGCAATGATGAGGGTGGGGATATCGAATGTATTTGCACGGTAAAGCAAATCGTAAGCTGTAAGTCCTCGATATAGTGCCGGGCGTTTTCCGGACTTATCTTCTGTCTCGCGGACCGGAGCTATGACTTTGTGCAAATATCCCACGATGAGATCAACATCTCCCGGTTCTAGGTGAGAAGCCATCTTGCCTGCTCCGTCCCAATCATTAGCTATCGGTATAGTTCCAATTCCTTTCGCCACTAATTTGGTCAATAAGAGTGAGTCAGTTCCATCAAAATAACCTACGATTTTCATAGTAGTCTCTCCAATATTCCATGGTCTCCAACCGGTAAGAATGCTTGCATCTATTCTGACGAAGAGAAACAAGAGTGCCATTAGTGGAAAGACTCTTCTCGTTTGTTGCATTCACCATATGTCATAGTTGTTGTTGGTAGGCATCTGAGCATGAAGTCACTAGGCACAATCACAATGTACTACCCATTCCTCGACTCAGAAACAAGAAGTATAATCGAGACCATCTCTCGTAGCTCGCAATCATATAGGGAATTTGTAATTGGTCTTAGTAATAGAGCATGTGATAATGATGCCCCCTTTCATCTTGCTTACGTGGCTGCTCGTCATTCATGGCAGTTGGCCGATGTAGATGCAATGCACCGCATAGCTGAAAGACACCGGGAGAATGCTATTATCAGACCTTGGACAATTCACCAGAGGATACGGGACGACTCAGGGGGGCTGACTACTCAAATTCGCGAATCTGTAGAAGAGTCAATTACTGCAAAACCTGAAGATTGGATACTGGCTCAACTTCCCTTGGTCAGTGAAGGTTTCTTGGGGCTTATGACTGAACTTACTGGTTTTATCGAGGAAATTAGCAATTTGATGACCAATCAGCCAGACCTAGAATGCTTCAAGTCTGGGCTTCACAATGTCAATTGCTGGCTTTACGTGATGGATGATGATTTAAAGAAGGCAATTTCTGAGATTGAGTTAGGATTGCAGGTTGCACGGAAATATGATGACCGCTATAGAGTAATGAGGCTCCTGATTGATCTCGCGAATCTGAGGAAGAACTCAGACGTGCGCTCGGCACTAGCTCATCTTGAGAATGCCCACAATATCTGTACAGAGCTAGATACAAGATATGATCAGAGCGTGATTCTGAATGAAATGGGTCTTGTATCGACGATTCTCGGTGAATATGACCTGGCATTGGAATGTCATCTGGATAGTCATCGGATTGAGGAACGTGAAGGACTATCAGGATACTTCGCCCTACTCAACCTCTCTCAAGCGCATCGAAACCTCGATGATTATTTGGGGGCACTGGCGTGGGCTGAATCTGCTTTGCAATCTGCTGACCCTGGCGATAAAATCTGGTCACATTTGGCGATGGCTCGTTCATTGAGCGACATTGGAACATTGGAGAAAGCGGCGCATCATCTTGATGTAGCCAAGTCCATGTCTCTCCGAAGTGGTCACGAAACTGTCCTAGGTCAGTACTATTATGTTCTAGGTTTCTATGAATTTGCGATGGGTGATCCAAAAACCGCAGTCCAGACTCTGCAACAGGCTCTAGAGATATACGAGCGGCAGAACATCCTGCTTTATGTCCTATATTGTCTCCTCGCTCTCACGGAGGCGGAAGTGGCTATTGTCAAGAAGAGTGTTTCAGATATTGATGCAGATTCTTCTGGTCCTTGGATGTCACGGCTAAGCAAGCTTGCTACGAATCATGATTTGCCCGGAATCAAGATGCGTTATAATCTTATGAAATCAGAGCTGCAGCTCCTGCAAGGAAGGACAGATGCCGCTAGAGAGTCCCTCGAAGACGCTCTGGCTATTTCCAACTCGCCAGGCATCAAAACGCTCCGGAAAAGAGTCCTCTCCAAGATTCACATGCTTGAGGAGGCCTAGTTGCACAATCAATCAGAAGAGCATCTTTCTCCACAAGCCCTGCTGTATCATCTCTCCGATCTGTTCATGGATACGAATCTTCTCTGCCCGTTTGGTAATCTTTAGCCTATCGCCGCCTAATCTCTCCCAGATACTCACCTCATTAAGCAGCACATCATGTTCTGCGACTATCTGTTTCGAGAGTTCTTCGAAACCTCTCTCTTCTGCTAGATATTGTGTTTGAACTAAGAGTTGATTGGCTCTTTCAGTTTCGAGATTGAGTAATGCCACTTTGGACTGTAGAAGCTGAGTTTCTATTAGGAGTAGTGTGGACCCCTGTTCAGATGCAATATCGAACAACCTCGTCAAGCGCGCTTCGAGATTCGATAACACATCGGGGTCTCCGGTCATCTGCAACTCACTCACCAAGAGTTTCGTAAGATGCAGGAGAGCCAGAATGGACATCTCATAGTCAGATAAGCTGCTGTCAACCACCTCCATCAGATACTCCTCTGCCTTCAGCATATCTCTCGGCAACATACTCGATTTCAGAACTAGAGCCTTAGCTATTCGGTAGACTTGACCAATATATTCTGTGCTCTTTTCATCTCCAATCTGACGAATTCTCTCCAGCCGCTCCTGAGCCTCGATGTTCATTCCTTTGTCAATCAGAATTGAAATGATGAAGAGCAGATTTGACGGAATAATGAATCCTCCAAGAAGCCCAGCTTGTTGCTGCTCTTCTGCTAAGGCAAGACTCTCCTCAAGCAGTGTGAGTGCTTCGTCAAGGTTGCCTCTTGCATATTGGACTAAACCAATGTTGGCTAATTGTGTGAGATATCCTTTGGTGCGGCCCATTCTCTTATTGTATTTCATGCTGCGTTCGTAGTTCTTCAGTGCTTGATCGAAATCCCCCCGTGCCCTATAGATCTCTCCAAGATTATTCGAGGCCAGTGCAATGTGTAGTTCCCCACCAGCTCTCTCGGCCCACCAGAGGTATTCATTATAGGCTTGCTCCGAGCGTTTGAAGTCACGCTTTAAAAGATACAGATGGCTTGAATTGAACAGGATGAATAGCATCCACCTGCGGTGGTCATATTCTCGAGCCAGAGTGAGGCTGCGCTCAATGAGATGTTCGGCTTCGTTCCAGTTGCTTCTGGCTATCTCAACTAGTGCTCGACAACAGAGTCCGTAGATGATGGGGCCATGTTTTCCCAATTCTCTATTCAATTTCAGACCCCTCTCTTGGTATTTCAGGGTCTGGTTGCGGTCGACCTCGAAATAGAGATAGCCAAGTTGCATCAGACTTGCGACCAGTCTTGGCATATCTCCCAATCGTTCATTTATTGATACGCTCTCTTTTGTGCATTGAATTGCTTTGTGAACATTATCCTTGAGATACCAGCCTGGAGACTGGTGCAATAGCACGTCCCCTCTAATTGAGTCACGTAACGATTCATCCTGTTCCGTCAGTTTCTGACTAAGCTGCTCAGCTTGACTGCACTTCTCCAGAATGACATCAGGTTGCCCAAGTCCCCACGACGCGGAAGCCATCCCGAGTAGACCTTCAATCACCTGCACATTGTGTTCTTGGAACTTGGATCCCTCGTCCACAACCTCTTGTGCAGCAGTGAATGCCTTGCCGAACTCTCCCAAGCCCATCCAACAACGGCTCTCCAACACTCCGATTCTCAATCTGTCGTCGATATCCAGTTTCCCCTTTCGAACTTTCTCAATGTCATCCAATGCCAATCTATACTCTTCACTCTCAACATGCTGCTCAAGTGCTTTTAGCAATGAATCATCTGAGAGGAGATTCGTGTTGTTGTCCTCCTAATCATGCCATTTTGGTTGTGTTTTATAACTGGGTTTTCTAGGATGTTTCTCTCTAGAAATAATACTTTGCATCAATGGCTGCCAAAGAAATAGGATGGGAAGGGGCATGCAAAAGCCCCTCCCATGATAGCAATGAAAGAGGAAGTCAGACGATCTGAAATATGCCTCCAATGGACATGGTGAGAAAATCAAATGTTTCAACTGTGTGAATGTTGCGTCCAATCAGGTCTGACCACTTTGGCGAAGCATCTGTCACTACGCCTCGAACGTTCACTCTGTTGTTTGAGAGGGCCCACACACCGGTGTGCGTTCCTTCAATCACTGATTCGCCCTCCATTTCTATCCACCAGTATCCAAACATGTGAATGGTTTCTCCCGCGAAGAATCGACCAGTGTTTACCCAGTACATATCGCCATCCATGCCATCTCCTTTGGCCCATCCGACCAATGTAGGTTCAGGTGGCTGAGGCGCTGGAAAACTCGGCATAGTAACACAGTAATCCCATCTGACTGGCTCCGCAGCCTGCACTGGTGTGGCGTACATCAACGCAACCATGAACACCAGAGCCAGTGCTGTAACACCCACTTTCCGATTGACAATCACCCGCTTTTCACCTCCTTTCTAGCCGTAATTGCGGCTTAGGAATGTAATACGTAATAAATATTTTGGTATACAAGAATCTAAAAATGTGTGTACGAAAACTAGATAAAGCGTTTCCCTGAACCTTGTATCCGTCGTAGCATTAGGTTTGATTCTCATGTCTGAAAAAAGAGCCAAGATGAGGAAATCATCAGCTCAATTGAGCTTGAAAGAGCAGCTACTGGGCGTTCAAACAGAGGAAGACCTTCTCATCGAGAAGCGAGACGTTCCGGTGACAATTCGTATGAACCCGAAGGTCCTTGAGCTTCTCGACGCCTTGATTGAACTTAATATATTTGAGAGCAGGTCTGAGGCAATCACCGCGATGGTGGAAGCCATGATTTCATCAAAATACAAGACATTCCATTCTCTGAAGTCACAGGCTGATGATTTAAAGCGTAGAAGAGAGGAAGCAAAGGAAATGGCGTCTAGAGTGATCCGCGGTGATGTTGAATAGCAGGATGGGTGCCTTCCACCATGGATATCCACGGAGGTTCAGCCGTAATTGTACGAGCTGAAGTTCAAAAGAAAGTGCTTGCTAAGAAACAGAAACTGCCCTCAATACCAAAAACCAGTCTAAGAGCTGGGGCATAAAAAGAGAGTGAAGAGGCATGCCTG
>JBHLQK010000084.1:2769-12367 GCA_048884925.1 Candidatus Thorarchaeota archaeon | reverse complement strand
TAATCGCAGATAGAGTGTTATTGGCCAGTAGTCGTTTCATTTGGATCAAAGCTAATGTTGTACCTATAGCCAGAACAAAAGGTGCGATATCACCGCTTCTGAAGGCGATGATGATGTAGACGACCGAAGATAGCAATTGGGCGCCTCCTGCCAACGCTATGGCTCCAGCCATGGCTAAGCCTATAATCTTCAGAACTCCTTTTCCAAACAATTCCTGACAACTCCTTGACGGTGTGAGAGCGATAGATGACAGGCTCCGTCTTCGAGGACACTGAGATGAGCAATAGGCCGATAATTGCCATCCTCCTCAATGTTTATTGAGGATGAATTACCGGAGCTATCCAAACATACCTTTACTGTGTTGTCGGCCCACTTTGATATGGCATTAGAATGAACAGGAAGAGTTCCAACCTCAGGAACAGCTCTCATCTCACTCACTACAATAATGTCTATGCCCCGGTCTTCACAAAGGGCGGCAAGTGTTGGCAGCGCCTCTTCAAGCAGCTCCCGACCCCAGATAACAGGGTTGGATCTCGACATGTCAACTACTCTTGTAATGGGATCCACTACTACTAAGGAAGACCCTGATGCCAGTGTATTGGGCAGACTTAGTACTGTCTCCAAAGCGCGTTTGTGCCCTTTTGCAATCGTAACTGACACATTCCCTTTCTCACCACCTAGATGGTTTACAGTTGCCTTCAGATGAGGGATGAATCTAGTCTTTGAGTCAGTGTTGATCCATTCAACCTGGGACCTCCGGGAAGCATCAGCAGCTAAAGAAATCGCTAGCAGGGTCTTGCCAGATCCAGCTAGACCGATGATGTGCGTGAACCCTCTGAGTCCCAATGATGCGCCTAAGCCAATTCTATGAGCCAGATGAGCTTCCCTCCTCTTGGTCAAACAGAGAGGTTTGCACAATCTCCATAGATTTCTTGTTTGCATTAATTGCTGCAACAATATCCGCACCTCTAGGAAGCTCTTCCTCAGGAGTCGACTCATCAACTGTTTCAGCGGTAATCACGGGAATCCCAACAACAGGAAGTTCATTTGCACATCCATCATCTATTGAGGAATTCAGCATTTCATCAAGAAGATTCTGATCGAGTTCCTCTGTTTCGGATGCATCGACAGAATCCCTCTGTTCCGGAGAAGACTCGTGTTGCTCATCTTTGACAAGTGCATCCGGTTCAGCCGCTAGTGACCTGTCAAAGGCATCGACTGCTCTCCTCATTGCGCGATTATTGATTCTATCATCAAGGGTATCCTTGATATCAGGCCGGAGTGCTCCCGCATTGTATAGTGCATAGCTCAGAGTTCCTATATGATGAATCATGTCTTCAAAGGTGATTGGAGAGTTTATGTGAGCAGTGAGAGCTACATATGACAGTGCCAACGCCTCTTCTTCTACATCCACTCCTAGACACTCAAATAAGCCAAGAAACCTGGCAAGACCCTCATCTCCAGATCTAGAGGAGTCTGTTTTCTGTGGTTTGATAGGAGCTAGTCGCACGCACTCATCAAGAATTGAACATGCGATGTTTACAGAATCCCTTAGATTCCCAGCTCCGATTGCATTTGCAAGCGTCGCCACTAGGGGTGACACAACGAAGCTTATATCACCTAATACGCGAAGATTGTCCTCATTCTCTACTATCGAGTGATGAATCCTTGTTGAGTCGCCGAGAGTTCTGAGAAACGCATCTTCGTCATCCATAGATTTTTCGAAGCGGTCTAGATTTTGTTTTGAACTTGAGAGCAGCCAAAGACCTGATAGCAGGGATATAATCGCGGTAAAAACAGACGGGAGTGTAGAGCTCGATGTCCCAACCAGGATAATGACTGTAGCTAAAATGCCGATTAGACTTGCCGCTATAGCCAAAATGCCCAGCCAGCCTCTCTTGATGCTCTGCTCGAGCATTCTCCACTTATCTTGACCAATTGCATGTTTGAGTTTAGGTAGCAATGATCTCGCATCACTCCTGCGAGCTAGAACAAACTCCTCAATTGTGACTACCCTCCCTGAGTCAGTCAACCATGACAAATCCATCGTGGGCTTTACTGTGCTCGTCACTACATAGACTGTTCTTGTTGGGTGAACAAGTGAAACCCTCTTTCCTTTGATGCTTCGCAGAACGAATAGAGGCACGGTCCTGAATGGAGTCTTCACGTCTCTCTGCTCAATGCAATCCCCAAGTCTAACATCATGCAAGATGGCATCATAATCACGATTGACACTATCTAAGAGCGCTGCTCTCATGGCTAGTCCGCTCTTCCCGAAACGAGCCTTTCTTAGATCAAGCACGTGAATCACTTCCACATGAACCCCTCGGGTACCTGGAATAGATTCCATACGCACAGCACTAATCAGTCCGTTTGGATGCTCGCATGTAAAGTGACCTGAGGCTTTTAATGCGGCAACAAGGTCACTACTACTTCTATCAACTTCTTCTTCAACTCCAATATCTGTCGCTGAACCTCCATTACTTGATATTGCCATCCTTAATCGACACCTCCATCATACTGCCTCATACCTCTGGCGAATCTTGGTTCCAAGCCCTCCATGAGCCTCTGTGAAACTGCCATAGGTTGTTTCAATCCTCCTACCTCAGATACTGCCATTATTGCATAAAGTAGCCACTGCGCCGCCTCTAGAAGCCCGTTTGCATCACCTAGGTGGAAGCCAGAGCTATGAGCCAGTTCTTCCAGAGGGATGCTTGTTGTCGCGGCAGCGGCAACAAGGTGTTCAAATGAATCCTCAAGAGATACTCCAGACTCAATTGATACTAGATGCTTCAAGAGCCACAGCAACGAAGTGCTTTCCTCAATCATTGGAAGTACTGCTAATAGTTCGCGAACTGTTGGAATGCTAAGATAGAGTCTGTTGACTACTCTCCCCAATCTTGTAGGTCTCAGCTTTCCTTCTCTTCCGCCCTCAATGAGTCCAAGCCGAATGAGAAGTTCACACGGACTCGATTCACCTAGTGCTACAGGAATCACATAATCAGCCAGACTACCTAGTTCTCTTGATGCATGCAGGCCCAAAGAAACCAAGTGAGGGCATAGAACTCCATATGCATCTAAGGGCCGCGCGCAAGAACATTGCGGACCCTCCACAACTCCATCAGTTGATAGTCGAGCTGAAAACCTGCATGTATAGTGCCCTTCCTCCCACGCGGCTACGATCCCCCCAATGACACTATCATTAGTTTCCCGAAGACTTACACTCCCCAAAAGCCCTTGGCGTGCCGGACGCACGGTATCGGATAGGGCATGCTTCTCAATCGCTGCTGTTGCACTGATCTCGCCCAATTCAAGAACGCGCATTGGAGTCCTTGAGTTCCTGACACCAGTAAAAACTAGATAGGAATCGCCCAAGAACTCGTCAGCTACGTCCTCTAGGGAAGCCTCACCCAGACTATCAAGCGCAACGAGAAGCTGCTCAGTTAGAGTTTCTGATTCACCGAGCTTGCTAATCACAGGTTCATATCTTGGAAATATGATCTTTGTAGCAGGCTCACCATCCACGGGGGCTTCAAAGTATCTCCTCTCAACCTCATCCGCTTCTCCAGTACTGCCAACAAGAATGATTCCGAACCCATTCTTGTCATATCCAGGCCTGCCAGCGCGACCTAGCATCTGATGGACAGAATTGGCGGGCAGCATAACTCGATGATTGCTAGGAGACCGTACGCTAGTGAGAATGACTGTCCTTGCTGGCAAATCCATGCCTGCAGCAAGAGTAGTAGTTGCACAGATAACCCTCACTTTGCCGCGATGGAATAAATCCTCAATAAGCCTTCGAGAACTAAATCCAAGACCAGCATGATGGAAAGCTGTTCCGTCATGCAAGAGAGCCCTGAGCTCGGGGGGCATAGTGACATTCCAGTTCTCAACGGATTCCAATTCCTTGTCGAGGTCTTCCTTCTCAGAGCTTGTGAAATGTCGTCCGACATCAACTGATAGACGTTTGGCTTGTGATTCAGCCTCACGACGAGTCCTATGAAATACAATGACCTGACCATCACCTTGCACAGTGGTCATAATTAGCTGACGCAAAGCTCGATTCTTGTTCTTCGTAGAAATGACACGGTAGACCAGAGGCACTGGTCGATTTTCTGATTCAACAAGATTGCATCCAAGCCAATCCGCCAGCTCATCTGGTGAACCAACTGTCGCTGATAGCCCTATGAGCTGCAAATCCCTAATCAGCCGCTTGAAGCGAATGATGATGGTCTCAAGGCGTGCACCCCTCCCAGGGTCTGATAATGTCTGAATTTCGTCAATCACTACTGTACCAACATTGGAGAGCCAGGTCGCTTTGCGTCTGAGAAGTGAATCAGCTCTCTCGTAGGTAGTCACAATAACATCATACTCGGAGAGACTCTCACCGTCACTCTGAAAATCCCCTGTACTCACACCAATTTGTAAACCTAGAAATCCATACCTCTCCATCAGAATCCCCGAAACCTGAGCTGCGAGTGCCTTCAGAGGAACTAGGTAGATTCCTTTCCTACCAGTGAGTGCTGCTCTCAGTAGAGCCATCTCGCCCACAAGTGTTTTGCCGGAACCTGTTGGACTGCAGACCATAATACTTGCGCCGTCCAGTAATCCGCGTTCAATCGATGTCCTCTGAATACCTCTCGGTTTCACACCAACTTGAAGGAGAAGCCTGTGCACCTGTTCTTGAACATCAGCAACCACGGTCATTTTACTGCTTCATCCCTCTGTGCAAATTGACGAAGAGCCATACTGCCCTTCATTGTGATTCGATAGTTAGTGTATGACACAGCTCCATGGACCTCATGACCCCTCAGTATCATACCTGCGTGTTCCAATCTCGCAATGACACCGCTAATGTCTGGATCCCCACTTTCATCTCCCGACAAGAGGAACTTCCTCATTGATTCCTCAGTTAGTGGTTCATATCTCTCGAGCAATCGTAGCATCTTGATAGCAGTATCTCTCTGCCCTCCGGCAACCCGGTCAATTATTGAATCACCATATGCTATTCCTCCAATAATTGACTCATGAGGGATGATTTTAGAAGCCCTTCTATCTAGCTCCTCAGGGCGGAGTGCAGTCAAAGTGATAGATTCATCTAGTTGGACTGGGACACATGTTTCTCCTTGATTCCGTACCAGCAGGACAACTCCTTCCGGCATCACTCTTAAGTATGAGGTTTCTCTGGATGATTGGCGAGCCTTGCTATGTATGCCTGATGAAACAACACTGATTCCGAGTAATTCCACTGCTGTCTTTATGTCAGGTCCCTCTCTAAGCCTATGAGTGACACATGAATTTAGCTTGCCAATTGCACCAGGTGCCATGTCAACAGGATGGTCCAGCGTCACAATCGTGGGTCCTCTCTGCATCAAGTCTCTTAGCATCATCTCACTCCAGGAGTCCCGTTTCATATAGCGCCTGTTTCGAATACGCATATTCTCAGCATTCTCGAGTATAACAACAGAATTCGGGTCTGCTTGAAGTCCTGATAGCTTGATACACAGGAGATCAAATGCGAATTTCTCCATTGGCAAATATCCTTGAGAAACAATCAGGACACTAAGAGGCGCTTGCACCAAATCACGCATTGCAATTGTTTGTGACCCATAGAAGGATCGTGCTGCGGATCCTTGATGGAGAGACCTGATGGCCTCATAGCCAGCTATACTTCTGTTCGAAGGTTTTTGCGCATTGGGCTCTTCTGCTTCGGAGTATGTACTGGCTACATCTGGAGCTTGACTAAGCTGAACATCAGCAACAGTTGTATTTCCCAGGGCGATCGCACGACTGAGGGCAAGCTCCAGGTCAGCAGCACTTCGAAGGTCAGTCCCAGCAATGACCTCAAGCGCAGTCATGAGCTTGGATACATAGATATGGCGTGGAAGTCCTTCTGCATCCATTGGGTTCAACACGAGGTCTTTCCCCAGCTCAAAGGAAACGGCCCCTTCAGATAGAGAGGCGAAATTCGTCGCATCTCGCTCATTACTTACAATGACAACGCGTTTGCCCGACTGGAGTAGCTGTTTCACAATCAATGACATTGTGTGACGACGTTCTCTCAGAGTTCCTCCACAGATCAGAAGTCCGGAATGGATGTCTTCATGCGATAGACCAATAGTGGGACCCAGCTGAAGGGTCTCTGGATTTATCACTCGACCAATTAGGTATTCTCCCGCTCTAGCCTTGATAGGTGCAATAAACTCCCCAGGAACGTTTGACCCAATCTCTGAAGCCAGTTCACTTGGAATTTGGATCAACCACTCAGAGAGCTCGGTTCCGGCGGCATAAAATGAAGGAAGCCGAGGTGACATATTCATCCTCAGTATACGTGAAGACAAATCCTTGGGCTTTAGATCAGACCAGTTGCTATCAGGGATGACTGCTCTGATGGACGATTCAAAGCTCTTAGCTTGAGCAAGAGTATGGGAGTGACCCAAGATTGAAACTCGTACAGACCAAATACCGCCCCTTCGAGTCATATATGCGTTTAAGCCACCACTTGAAAGGTAGTTCAGGTAGTCATCTATCCTAGAGGAGAGTCGTTCCGCTTCAACAAGAGAATTCGGTTCTTCAGGTTTGATTATCACAGACAGACAGAATCCCTGTGAGCTATCAATCGCCCTTACAAGAGCACTTACAGTGCCAACCAGGAGGGGTCCTGCTAATGGCAATTCCATTCCTACGATTTTGCGTGAGCCATATGGTGTCTTGCACTCGATGATATTGTAATCTTTATTCACTTCACATGAGATATCACTCTCAGGAACACGAGTCCATTCTGAGGATTCAAGGGCTAGGACTTCCCGCGAAGGCCTCAACTTTGGAATCAAAACTAGAACTAGTAGGCAACCAATGGAAATGATGGATAGTACCCATGGGAAAGCCGCGAGTATGATAGTGGATATGAATAAGAAGAAGATATCTCGTCCAAACGAGGACCTTACACTACGATCTTCCCATTGAAGATCAACCCCACCGCTAACCGTCATTGATTGCTGGGAGATCTCTTTCAATGGATCAACTTCGGGTTCGGTTCCTAGAATCAATCTTCTACCCAACGCTGGTGTCCCCTCCTATGGTTGTAACGGAATTGACCTGGCGCCTTAGCATCTCGAGCACACGCTGCAATCGTTCTGCATACACCGTGTCGGAACCAGAAACAATGAGCAAATTCTCGCCTACAATTAGAATCTCTGGCATGTTATCAAGTTCTGATGAGCCATGAGCAACGAATGCAGGACTCTTTGTGAGAACTAGCCAATTATAGCCATGACCCATCTCAAGAGATTGCATTACTGAATCCTGCGTAACACCCACAGGAAGCTCGATTGCTATGCGATCACCTGAATTGAGCATATGGCTCCACACCTCCTGAAGTCACCATCAGCAAATCATCCAACAATGCCCTCTCAATTGGCATATGGGGATAGGCAGCTCTCATAGAGCTCTCCAAGATCATCGCATCTGTTACCAAATCCTCTGCAATTGCAGAAGCCTTCCTGACACCATCCAGAAAGCGTAGGCCTCTTCTGGCTACAAGCATCCCTGCACGAGTGACTCCATCTCCAGCTGGTCTGCATAGAAAGAACCGAACTTCGCCCTTCTTCTTTCCTTCATAACGTGTATGTAAAGCTCTGAGTATTTTGGAGGCCGAATGACTTAGGTCAAGACCAATAGGGACACTTGTCATTAGGCGCCCGGCCAGGACTTCTAATGTGAAGGATCTGAGAATGGCAAGAATACATCGTTGTTCATCCCACATAATAAATGGCAGCTGGCTGGTCCTCAAGCTCTGCGCCAATAGGACTGAGGAAACAATGCTCATCAATGAGATAAGCAACCATAAACTATTGCTCCAAGACATCAAAACTCCTAGAAGAGAGGCACTAAACAATGTGCCAACTCCCATCCACCTTAGTTCCCAATGCTCATACCATGTCAAGTCGACTTCTCTCCCTTAATTCTATAAATTGTGAAATTGCAGCCTTCAGCTCCTCAACATCATCAAAGGGCCAGATGTCAGCTATCATATCATCCCCAAATACGCGAACATGCCTGAGAAACCGCTTGTCTAAAAGAACGACCACTCCCCAGTCTTCAGGTGCTCTTCTCAACCTTCCAAGTACTTGTGCTACCTGTCTAATAGATGGCACTAGGGAGCCGAAGTAATAACCAGCGCCTTCTCCGAATCTAGTTTCATAGAACTCCTGCAATGCTCTCTGATAGCTAGTGGGTGGACTGAAGGGAATGCCAACTCCAATGATGAGATCAATCATGCTAGAGCCACCTTTTACGAGGTCGATTCCCTCTGAGAATTTTCCACCAAATACGCAGAAGATGGCATGGGGTCCAATCTCTAATGCTTCTGCAACGGTCTCTATGCGATCACCCCTTTCCTCAATGAGTGTGCCTCGATAGCCAGAGTCAATGCCATAGCTCAAAACTTCATGCATGATTTTGTAGCTTGGAAAGGCGATAAGGGCGCTCTTGTTGGCAGGAACGGATGTGAGGATAGTATTAATTCGATCAGCCAAGGAACGCCAAAGATCAGGGCCTCTAGCTTGATACTTGGTAGTCAATTCTTTGTCGATGAGAACAAGCCTTGTTGACCGTGGATAAGGACTTGCTAGATCTTTAGTGACCGCGCCTCCCACACCCAGTAGCGTTGCATAATGCTCGAGTGGCCTCAAAGTCCCAGACATCAATAGTGATGACCTAGCGCCTCTCAGAACAGGTGCAGTGAGTCCGGATGCATTTAGCGGACGAATCATTAGTATGGCTTTCGATGCAGTCAGTGCTTCATCCCAAGATCGCTTCACATTAAGTGTGACATGCCATCCTTCACTTCTAGTTGATAATTGAGCAACAAATAGAAACTCAATAAGCCTGTCAAGTGGAGTTTCCATTGAAACTGCGACCTCAGGATCTCCAATACTAGGGCTAGTTATCTCATGCACGAGATGTAAATCCGATTCTTTGATGAATCGGGGAGCAACATCCCATTTAGCCAGCGTGCGCTCAGAGCGACGATTCATTCCATCCAAGTTTATCATCATGGTTTCATAGAGGAAGTCCACTGCTTCACCAATCCAGCTGATTCGGGTTTCTTTGACAATCTCCGCTTTATGGTCTCTCAGCCAACGGAGGTCTTCACCGTTCAATCTGGCGGTTTCCGAGTCGAGTGCATGCTCAGAAAGATTGTGCGCTTCATCAATAAGTAAATCTGCGTCCTGAAGTGGAACAGCCAAAGTTGCCAATAATGCCTCACGAACTCTTGATCTAAACATGTAGCTGTAAGGTCCAATGATCACCTTACTCTGTCGTGCGCACCAACGCAGTACTTCATATGGACAGAAACCTTCCGCACCAGAGAGGTCTTCCACTCGCTCTCGCGTCACTACTCCTGTACGCAGCAAATCTCCTACTTGTTCTCGCACCAAATCACGGATGACATATCGACCATCATTTGGATTCCTACCATAGACATTATGGAAGTGCGTGCACTGACCAGTCTTAATAATCGAAGCACATGCACGCATGAATCCCGTAGAGCTTTCCGAGTCGATACTGCTTCGAATAGGACACATGTGTATTC
>JBHLQK010000084.1:0-2759 GCA_048884925.1 Candidatus Thorarchaeota archaeon | reverse complement strand
ATTCTTGAAACCATTGTCGTTGCTGTCAGTTCTGGCATCATAGCCCTCAGAACATCAAGTTCTATCTCAAATACTCTTGACTGACTATGAGTCCGAGTAAGGACAAATAGCCTTGAACTCGGGTCACTGGCACGAGCTGCAAGATATCCTGAGAGGACTGCTATTGTCTTCCCAACACCACAATCTGCAGACAAAAGACCAACGGTCTTCGACGAATAGACTTCAGCGGCAAACTTCACTGCCTTGTCCTGATGAAGTCTAGGCGTGTAGGGAAACCATATGAGCGGATCAGCAATGATGGTACTCAAACATCAGCCTCCAAGTGAAGACAGGATTCACTCCTGTGAATTCTAAATCGTAGAGAGAAGTACTTTCGGAGAATCTGATGGAACCGCCACATCAATGAAGTAGAGCTGTATCCTGTTTCCTTTTTGGCCATGCGCTCAACAATCTCTGGACTGAATCCTTTCTGACGAGCTATCTTCCAAAACCAAGCTTCCACCTCGCGCATGGTAGAGTACATGTGAGAAATCGAACTCTCAATGAGATCAGTAAGGATTTGCACAGCTTCTTTTGGTTTATCGGATAGCTGTGAAACTCTCACTCCGGTGGGTAGATAGACTGCAATCCCTTCTGTACTATCGAGATGAATCTCGTGAGGAACTCCCTCGGTTCCTCTTAAAGTTTCAAGCAGAGAAAGGAGTTTAGGGAGCTGTGGTAGTGTTGGCATCTTGATGTCAGGATTTCTCCAGTCAACTCTCGTAACAACATAGATCTCTGGGTCTGGATCTGTGCACTTCTCCAGGACTGTGACTCTGTGGGAGGTTTCTCTCATGAGTAAATTAACGAGATTAATTACAGAATTCTTGGACACAGCGGGCGATGTTCGGGGAACCCAAACGTAGCTGCTTTCTGACTTCGTGCCAGCCATTTCACCACGCCTCCGTGGGAATTGTCAATAGTGAGCCATTCTTGGTAACCACGCCTTCTGAAACGAGAGAGTCAAGAAATGTCATTGCACGAGAGATGTCAATCCCTGCATCACTGCATTCTCTCATGACATCCTCAATCGATACAGGACGCCCTCTATTGAGATCAACCAATGCCTCGATAATATAGTACACTCGTTTCTTGATACCTAGCCCTCTTCCCCCAGGGCGTGGCTTCGCACTAATGCGCGACTCAGTGACGAGTTCCTGAACACTGGCATGGGCTTCTTGGACAGTAACCGCATAGAGTGTTCCAAGCTCATTGAGAATCAGACTTCTGCAAAGACTGCATCGGGATTCTTCCTGCTCATTCTGGACTGATACGTATCCGATATTGGTGCAACTCGGACACTGATACACTCTGAACATTCCTCTCTCTGAGGTCACCCAGTTTCACCTGCCTTGGCATGTGGCACCTCAACTTCTTCAAGCTCCTCGGCATCAGAGTCAATATCAGCTGCTTCTTCAGTCACACCGTGCTTCTCGAAGTAATCAAGGATGGCTGGCTCAATCTCCTTCTTACTCTTTGAGTCTGAGTACATCCCACCCCAACCAACGACTAACTCCACCTCAAACTCAGGAAGGCCAGCATTGTCAATGAGCCCCAGCTTTCGTTTGTCATCCTTTGTCCTTCGTGTGTAGAATCTGTAATCGCTAGCATGAGAGAGTATGTGTCCACCTATTGGAGCATTGTCATATCCGCCGTACGTGCTAATCTTTGACATGACTTGGTTTGTGTAGACAAAGATGGCATCAGTTGCCTTCGCAGTCCTTCGCATCTGATTTAGAAGAGCGTTCATCTCCTGCTGACGAATTCTCAGGGACTCCAAGCCTGTGTACTCAGCTCGAAAGAGTCCTGTAAAGGAATCTACAACGACAATCACATAATCCTGTTCTGCACAGAGTTGAGGTATAGACTCGAAGATCTCTTGAATCTGATCTGAGAGGAATATCTCTGCGCGGCCCACATTAGCCAGTGCAATGTCAGGGTCTAGACCCCATCTCAACGCGTTCGCCCTAATGACCCATGGCTTGAAGGATGACTCCGTGTCAAGCCACAAAACTCGACCTTCGAGCCCACCCTTGTCTTTTGAGAGCTGTGCTCGGACAGCTAGATGAGCACTGACTTGGGTCTTGCCACCACGAGCTGGTCCGTATAGCTCGACGAGAGAACCGACTTCGATGCCTCCAAAAAGCGCCTCGTCCATCTTCTCGATGCCTGTCTTCAAACGGGACTTGGATTCCATCTCCCTTTCAACTTCGAGACCTGACTTGAAGCCGTGCATGCCAAGGAGAACCCTAGCATTACGAACGATCTTCTCAACTGTGCCCTCACCAAGCTTTGTTTTCTTCTGAAGTTCAACGGGATTTTGAACAGCTAGCAGTTCTGCAGTAGTGACAAACGCCTCTCTCAGCTTCTTGGCAGCTGCTGGACCAACTCCGCTTACAGCCTCTAGCTCAGTCATACAAATGCCTCCTCAACGATGGTGTCAGACAGGGGTCCATGAATCGGTACAAGTCTGAGGAATGAAGGAATCTCATGAGGAGGTATCACAAGCTCCCCACTTGATACATACAAATGGCTGGATGAGAGCAACCTTGCAACATCTGCCTGACACCTTATTGGCACTTTGAAATAGAGACCTTCCGGACAAAACTCACCCATGACACTCACGTACCCTCCTAATGCGTCATAGGCAGAGCCTATTGCACCATCACCAAAATCCGGACTTGTGCCGGGATTTGCAGGCTCTATTCCGCCGTGATGAA
>JBHLQK010000083.1:0-12431 GCA_048884925.1 Candidatus Thorarchaeota archaeon | reverse complement strand
GGACTAATATTCAACGATGCTAAACGTGCAGCAAGAGAGGCAAGCAAAATTCTTCGAGACCTTGCTTGAGTGATTGCGCAATGGAGCAATTGTATCCCACCGACCTCCATCCATGTTGGTCGAATTCGAGGAATCACATTTGGGAGCGAATTCACCTCCCAGTCGCAGGAAGCTGCAACGCGAAATGTGCTTTCTGTGATTGGAATCAAGCCTCATGTTGTCACACTCATTCACCAGGAGCATCACGAATTCTAATGAATCCAGAGGAGGCTGTGGGAAGATTTCTTGAAGAAATGGAAAAGAGGCCAAATCTTAGAATTGCTGCAGTTTCAGGTCCGGGAGAACCAATGGCAAATGAAACAACGTTTAGTACTCTTCATAGAATCAAATCCGTGAGACCTGACATTCATTTCTGCATTAGCACAAATGGAATTCTGCTCTCAGAGCATGTTCCAAGAATTTTGGAACTGAACGTTGAAACGGTTTCGGTATCAATTAGTGCCATCAATCCTCGTTCTGCCGCAAGAATCTATGAATGGGCGATAGTTGATGGGAAACTGCTGCAAGGAATTGAAATGGGTAGAAAGATAATTCAAAAGCAGCTCGAAGGCATAGGCAGAGCCATCCGTTCGGGGATTCGTGTGAAAGCCAACACCATCTTGATTCCACCTATTAACGGTCTCGAAATTGACGATTTGGCTAGAAATCTTGCTAAAGTAGGAGCTTCACTTCAAAACATTGTACCACTTGTTCCAAACGCCAACATGAAGCATATCCCTCCCCCATCCCCAGTAGAATTGACAAATGCAAGAGAAATAGGCTCCAAGTATATCAAGCAGTTCCATCATTGTCATCAATGTAGGAGTGACGTCGTAGGAATCCCTGGCCAAGATACCATCCTTTAACCAGCATCATACCGTGGTGAGACAACCATACTCAACAAGCTTGTTGACTAGGAACCATAACGCATTGCGATCGTAGCGGCTGTTTTGAAGTGACTCAAAGACCTCATTGATTGTCTTCACACCATCAAAGCTGGCAATTAGAGAGTTTAGAGCATTTTTCTCGTATTGGCTTCGAAGCTTATCTATATCGATGTCGTCACATTCAAGACGTTGAAGGACATCGTTTTCTGTAAGCCTGCGCTTGAAGCCAATCCACTTATACTTGGCAAGTGCAGATATGCCTGCAAGAACCTCCTCTTCCGGTAACCCAATCAAATCTAAGATCTCTGCGACTGTTCTTTTTCCATTAATGAATGCCTCAATCTGCTCAAGCTTCTTATCAACATCACCAACACGAAATCCTATTCTCACACCATTAGACCTGCGAATGGGTACTAGATTAAAATCGACTTCAAAATATGGAAATTCTTTGATAATGTTAAGTGCAAAGTCTCTAAAGATTCTAATATCACCCTCAAAATCTCTCAGTTTCCTGCCGTGTGTTGATTCAACATTTTGCAGGATTTTATTCAATCTCTCACGGTAAGGAGCCTCGTCTGGGACTGGATCTACCACAAGAAGAACAAGCACTGTTTCGCCAACTTCAATTAGAATGTCATATGCTGCTTTCCTTATCGTCCGGATAGGCGTCTTGGCAAAGATGATTACTGCAGTGACAAAGCCAGCAATCAAATCAGGGTCAACAGTCATCTCGGCATAGGGTACATTGAGAACTGATTCGCCCCCTTCCATTCGAATAAGAGAGATGTATCTTACCTTTGAAACATCAATTGGCATGTTAAAACAATCCTCCTATCCAGTGGTAGCCTGAATAGAATGCTACGGAGATGGCAAGCGGCAAAACCCAGTTAATAGGCTTTGTCAGGGGAAACATCATGGGAATCTCAAGCGGTCTCCATATCATGGAATCCCAACACCCCCGCATCAATCAAGTTCTTTGCTACTGTCTTAACAGCCTCCATGTTATATGGTAATGACTCACATACCTCAATGAGAGTTCTAGTTCCATCACAGAGTTCCACAAGAGCTGTTAGTTGATCCCCATATACTCCTCGCAGCAGTAGGGGAGGCTCCATCACCTTCACTAGTATACTCTTATCATCCAAACGTCTACTCAATGTAATCCATTTGTACCTGTCAAGCATTGAAAGCAGAGCCAGCACTTCTCCTTCCGGCATACCAGATTGCTCAATGATTTGTTCAATTGATCGCTTCCCGTCAACATAACCCGCTATAAGCTGCAATTTCTCATCCGTCGCTCCAACGCTCCAAGGTATGTTTGCCTGAAGATCCGGGGCTGCTTCAGATTTTGTGACCATTCGGGGAACCAGCTCCCAATCTAGACGTCTATATGGGAAGATCTCGAGAATGCTGAGAGCATACTCCCTGAAAGGACGAATATCACCCTTCCAACTCTGTAAATGAGTTTCATATTCTGATTCGAAGCGTTCTATGAGCCTGATTAATGCATTGCGGTATTCGGTATCCTCTTCGACTTTGTCGACAATGAGTAATCCTACTACATACTTTCCTTCTTCAATGACTACTACATAACCCTCTTTTGTAAACGTCTTTAGTTGCCGATTCTCAAAGATTATGATAGCTAAGACAAAGCTCGCGACTAAGTCCGGATCCACTGACATCTCACGATAGGGGATGCCAATTATTGGCTCTCCTCCCTCCCTTCGCACCAAGGAGAGATAGCGGACTTTTGCGGCCTTGTCGTTAGAATCACTCATCGTAGTAAGTGACAATGCAATTGTCCAGATATAACTTGTCTGAACATCATAGGTAATCCATTAGACCCGTTTGAGCAACCACTCTCACATCTGTAGTGTCATCCAATTCGTAGCCTATCAGTTCTGTCAGGTTGGCAACTGTGAAAGCTGAACCAATGCGAGTCACAAGCAATGGACCTTTCATTCCCACAACCTCTCCCACAAGCTTAAGGCCATCGACGGAGGTTCTGCCAGACCGCCACCTCCGAGGTTCCGCATTTATTGAATCAAACTGGTAATAATGGGATAAGTCCTGTAGCATTGCCTCCGACTCAATCTCCGAATCTTTTATCCTATTCAGAAAGCCTTGGACAAGGTTCTGAGCTCCTTCCGCACCAATTGGTTTCAAAAGATGAACGACTTTGCCTTCAGCTCTGACTTGCTTTTTGACCTCGGGATGAACACCTAATTTACGCTCGATCTGCCGTGCCTTCAACCCTCCTTCGACAATGCTAATTACTCCTCCATAATCAGCTCCTTGTTCTACCCATCGGGTCAAGAGTCTGGACTTCGATGATACACCAACTTTTAGCGTACCATCATTAAATACCGCGAGATAAACTGCATATTCAGTCGATAGGCACTTCCTTTTTCGTGCCTCACTCGCATTGCAGTTCTTGCCATCACATCGAATGCACGAGTCCATCTCATCCATTGCAGAGCAGGGTCCACATCTACGCATCCCTCGACGAACTAGGCTATTCTCCGGACATTTAACGGGGGTGCCATTAATATCCACACTGCCAATGCATCGCTTTGGACCAAGAATAGTCCACGCTATCTCATGGCCATATGGAAGTGACATAAAGTGAGGGGCATCAGCTGCCTCTGGCCAAACCCTGATTCCCGACTCATATGTGCTTTTGCTTTTGCGTTTCCACGACACATTCATCACTTGCATATCAAAGGCTCCTAGAAGAATGTCAATCGTGAAGTGCCCTCACCCATCCACTGTACTCCCTGGATGTTGAGGTCTGCATTGCACTCGGGACATCGACCCTGCTCGTTCAAATGATTCTTCTTCAAATACACTCCATACCGCTCTATTGCCTTAAAGCCGCATTTTGGGCAATACGTATTCTCATAGTCGTGCCCGCCTATATTTCCAGAATAGACAAATGTCAGGCCAGCATCCTTTGCAATCCTAATATGCTTCTCCAGCATAGCGGCTGGAGTTCGGGGCAGATTAGTTATCTTAAAAGTTGGAGAAAAAGCAATGATATGAAGCGGAGTTCGTGGTCCAAGGTTATCAACGACCCATTCAGCCAGTTTCGTAGTATCAGACTCATGATCCCCAATCTCGGGAATGATAAGGTTAGTTATTTCGATGAAAATGCCCTTCTCTTTCATTCGAGTCATTGACCGAAAGATAGGCTCACTCTTTGGGACATCCATGTATCGTTGCATAAACTCCTTGTTTGCACTTCCTTTGAGATTAACAGATGCCGCATCGAGGTAGGGTGCGATATAGTCAACTGCTTCCGGTGTCATGTAGCCGTTTGTGACAAATGTGTTGAACATGCCTTTCGAATTGGCTATCTTTGCTGTGTCATACGCTAGCTCCATGAAGATTGTAGGCTCAGTATAGGTATATGTAATTCCTGCGCAATCGCTTTGTTCAGCTTGGGCTACGATTGCCTCTGGACTCATTTGATGGCCTACTGGATTTACTCTATGAGATGAGTGGTAGTTCAAACAGAATTGACATCTGAAGTTGCACGATGATGTACTAATGGAGAAGGTTCTGGATCCTGGAGCGAAGTGGAATAATGGCTTCTTCTCAATAGGATCAGCAGCCATTCCGTCTATCAGTCCATATACAGAAGTGTATAGCTTCGCACCCTTCATGGTCCTAATTCTACAGAAGCCAGTTTCACCCTCATGAATTACGCATCTACGCGCGCATAAATCACAGCGGATGCCTTCTTTCAAGGCGGAGTACAGAACTGCTTCCTTCATATCCGGGGGTATCGTTTGCATTTGCTCTTATCCATCTTATGGTGTGATTGCAAAAGCGCAGTGAAGGAGAATCAAGGTGAGAATACAAAGTGGTGATTGCTTCTCAAATAAGAACACCTAGATTCTTACTCATCCTCAAGCACTATTTTCGTTTGAGCCAGTTCAAGAGTTTGTCCATCATCCTTGACTTTCACTATGCCCAATCTTTGATAGTCCTCAACCCATTTGCTCACTATTGGCTGCGAAACACCCAATGCGTTCGCTATTGCCTTTACAGGCATCTCAGTGTGTTCCTCAACCATTAAGAAAGCCTTCGTCTTGTCAGTAGCTTCCATAAGTCCGAGATACCCTTCTAGTCGCAACTCCGTGTACCTAAGACGTGCGAGTGCTTTATTGTAATCTTTCTTCACGCGTTCAAGGGTGGCGTTTATCCGCTCATGTTCATTCTGGAGAAGTTCAAGCTCACGCATCTTATCACCCGACTCATAGGACCGAAGACGAGCGCGAAGATCATCGACCTCAAGCAATTGCTCTCTTGTGGCATCTATCTGGGATTGCACTCCAGCAACTTGGGCCTTCAAATCACCTATCTCAATGTCTTTCTTCGCAACAATCTCTTTCTGCTCAGCTGCAGCTCTTTCTGCAACATTAGCTCTGCCCTCTTCTTCTCCGACTCTCTTTGCAAGAAGGTCACGCTCAGTTTCAAGAGATTTCACTTTCTGCCTAAGGTCAACTAAAACATCAGCATCAACTTGTGGAGCAGCCTTCATTTTGGCAATCGTTTCCTCAAGCAAGTCCTCTTTAGCTTTGACTTCGATGTAGTCATTCTGTATTCGGGTGATTTCCTCTTCCCTGTTCCTAAGGCGCTCCTCGGCGACTCCAAGATCCCGTGTGAGTTCTTCCACTTGCCTTCCCAGCTCTTTGGTCTTTGTTGCTAGTTCTACTGACGTGACTGCTTTGGGCTTCATTAACAGCTCTTTGGAGAGAAACTCAAGCTCAGTGGTTGCCCTCTGGGTGAAACCATCTACACTTGTCTTTACAGTAGACATTTCTTCGAAGGTGGTCTTCATAGCACCTTTGAGGCCATCAGTGATATCCTTCACCTTTTCCATTACTGGCGCAGACATTCCAGTTGTGAGTGTTTCCTCGATCTTCTCAAACTCCTCTTGAACTATAGAGGTCACTTCTGTATCAACATATGATGCTTGTAGGTTAGTCTTTGCTCGACGCTTGCTCCTTCCAATAATCGTTGTTCTGAGGTTCACAAGGTTCCCCTTCAGCCCGACCAAGAATGATAGGACAACAGGCACAAGATCGCGTTCAACCCTGTCAACAGTCGCATCAACATTCATCATGTTACGTTCTAGGACTACAAGACTATCTCTGAGCCTTTCGGCACTCCGTTCTATCTCCAGACGACGACGAACTTGCTCTGCCGACTCAACCATGAATACATCTGTCTGCAATCTCCCTGAGTCGATGAGTTCCTTCTTTAGATCATCATCAACCCCGAGTTCCTCCAGTAATTCGTCGACCACTCCCACCTTCTCTGGGGAGTCCTTAGGATCTTTGCTCATAAGCGAACCTCACTAACCTGTCACTCATCGAGGCATTAGGTCAGGAGTAGCAGACAACACATAAATCTATTCGCAGTAGCAACGAATTCTTAGAATTGAGCGAGGCAGGGAAGTGAGACTACGAATTGAGATGCAAGCAGATATACTAAATCGCGGCAGATTAAAGATTCGAAATGGACGACTGAATTGGCATCTCTTTACAGACATGGACAATCAATTTGTCGAGATGATTGACGTGTTTCCTCCTGCACGTTTGATCGAAAGAGCAGAGAAGAACATGGTAGCAGTCATGAAAGTCCCTGAAATAAGCCCCGGAGAAAGCTTCTCGCCTACTGCGATTCTGATAATGGACACGACCTCTAGGGATTGGCTAATCGAGCAGCGTTCAATTCCAGAGCCAATAAGAAAGCGGACTGTAGGAATGTATAGCTCGATGCAAAAGTATTGGGAAATTGACAATCCAGTAATTCAGTCGCTTTCGCAGAGCATCGCAGAGAAGAGTGATGGAGATTTATCATTCAGTAGGCTTGCCTTTCAGGTAGTTAGAGATCAAGTGAAACTGAAGACACATCTTGAAGAAAGAAGGGGCGCGGCTCGAGCCGCTTTGGAAAAGGAGGGTGATTGTGATGAACATGCAGATTTATTCATAGCACTTACCCGAGCAGTTAAGATACCCTCCAGAAGAGTGATAGGCCATTTCTTCAAGGGAAAACCCGAACCTGAACCCCATGCTTGGTGCGAGATTTTTCTCGAGGGAAAAGGATGGGTGCCGGTAGATCCCGCTTTAGGCCGTTTTGGAATTCTAAGTGAGAATTACTTCTCTCGAATTCGTGAGGGTCTTGTGTCAGAGAGACCAAAAATTATGCTAAAGACAAGTAACACTGATTCGGGACTGCTTAACATCGAAGAGAATGTGAGAATGACTGTTATCAATAATGCACGGGTCTAGAAGCCCGAAATCCGCCTAGATTCCAAAAGCGTGACAAACATCTCAGCACCGAACTCCCAGCATGAATGTGTATCAAATACGCAGCAGCGAATTCTGGGTAGGAGTGGAGCATTGAGTGCACTTCTCAGTGTAGAAGCAAGATGATGAGCCATCATCTCTCCGTAAGCCGCGATTTGGGGGATCGATTCGAGGAATCTATTGCTAGTCGACTCCAAGGATCCTGGTTTGTAATCACATACTTCTATGGTTTCATCTACAAACCTAAGGAGGTCTATATGACCCGACAAACGATATCGATCAGACCAAACGGGGACTTCTACTGCAATTGTGTTTGGATCATGATAAAGGAACTCTTTCACTATATTATGATCTGCAGTATAGCTCAAATCATTAGTTGCACGATGATATTCTCTCAGCTTTTCGATAAGGTCACTCTCTGGAAGGACATTAATGGTGCCTGTGCGAAAGAAGCGGTTCCTCATTGCGGCCCTTTTGGCGGCATTCATCTTTGAAAGCTTCAGAGAGGAAGCCCTTCCGTAAAACGGATCTGAGAATGGTTCAGTGGGCACTTTACCTGCGGTTATAGTCGAAAGATGTGCCCATAGTGAAGCGAGATCGCCCTCATATTTCCCTAGTTGCTCATGATGAGTCTTATTCCATTGAAAACCATAAGCCACCTTTCCATGCTTAAACTCTCTTCGCGCTATCACAGGCTCTCTAGAAGACATGACTCACCATTTTATTCTCCCGGCTCAATCTTTTTAATTCACCGACATTTATGACATGCGGGGACTAGGATGACGTATTCGTTCATAGTGTTCTATCGATTCCAGCTCATGGATGAGGAAAAGGCAAAGAAAGCCAAGAAATTCTGGACTATCTTCTCAAAGGATGATTGGCCTAGCGACATCAAGATCATAGGGGACTATCGCCATGCGTGGGGAAGCGACTGGAATGGCTTTCTAGTCATTGAAGCCGAGAAGCCTGACCGTTTCTTCGAGTTCTGGCCAAAGTTTCGCGACGAGACTCGATTCTATCTTGAAAACACGCGTACTATCATTGGTGTCAAAAGAAACTCAGACGAATGGCTATAGATTCAGTTAATTTATCAAAAGATAAACGAAATTCGGGAGGGCCCGTAAAGACCCATCCCGATTTATGTCTGTTCTAGAGCGGCGTCCTCAATCAGCCCTACAATCCAGTTCAGGTCCTTCTCTGCAATCCCTTCGCCACTTCGGTAGATCATCAGCGAACCAAGTTCTGCATTGACAGCTGTTGTGTGTTGTGCGCCGCTAGGATATGGAAACGTACCACGGAAGCGCGATATCTCACCCCTGTACTTGCGAGTGTAAAGTCCTATTTCCGCTTCATTCTTAATCGATATACCACGGAACTCGGCCTGAGTGAGATTACCCCTCTCAACACCAGAAAGCGTCACTGAAGCGATATCTGTGGCTTCGCCATATATCGCCTTTACTCCGTCTGTATTGAGATTGAGTGGTGTCAACCTTGCGCCAGTATGTTCCTCCATAAGCATTCGAAACTTCCTAGCGACACGTTCTGACCCTCTAACTTCAACAGTACCTTTTCCAGTCTTGATAAAAATCTCAGCCTTGTTGACACTGATGTAATGCACCAGCGCAAGTTTGCCGCCAGCACCATAGGTTAGGATTGGCACCTTGAAACCAGCAATGATCTCACCCTCAACCGTCTTGCCAGTTGCCGTTATTTTGGTAAACCCTGCTCCGACATGATCAGAGGTCTTTGGTGCATACTTGACCTTCTTCAGTGCTGTCGCAATCTGAGCTGGACTACTCCGTAGCCCTTCGACTTTAAAGAGCTTCACAGAGAGTCCCGCACCAGATGGTGTCAATATCTTTGGCTTCTTTTTCTTCTTCGTTGTCTCGCTCAAGATGACTCATCTCGGTTTTGTTATGTTCTCCGAGGTGTCAGTATCAACTGACCTTCGTTTCCGATGGAACATACGGGGAGAAATTCAATATAAAGAGAACATCAAATGCAGACAATAGCAGCACATAGCTGGGATAATACCTGGATACTGACCAGGGTATGAAATCAAGCAAGTTGAAGAAATAAGCATGGATATATTATTATTCATTTGGCGCCAAATAGCATAATCTCACATGGATTCGCCAAGAAGACTCAGTATTAACTCGTGTACGCGGGGTTTGTCAGACTTAAAGGGTTCAAAAGTCTTTGAGCGTGCTTCTTCAATACAATCTTCTAATGAATTTGGATCTCGACACCAGATGAGATGCCCTCTTTTTGCCATCTCTCCAATCAACTGTGCTTGATGGCCCTCCATGAGGGTGGTGTTCTCGACGACAATTAGCCGCTTCCCCTTTGTCACGCATTCAATTGTTGTTCCAGCTCCACCAGTGCTGACAATTATGTCTGCTGCATCATACGCTTTGCTGAGCGATGTGATGAAACGAAAGTATCGCATATTCTTTGGAATATACTGCCCTCGACCAATCTGAGCCACGACTGGCTCTCTGATAATACCATCTCCAACAAGCCGGTCCATTACCTTGACAAGTGGGTCAAACAGGGCAGTACCGACTGTAAGGAAAATCACAGAAGCTGACCTCCGTAAACCGCGTTTGGAACTCTGTCAGCAAGTCCGGGCCATTGAACAATAAAGAGGTCAGTCTTTCCTCGCAGAAGTCGCCCCGTAATTGAGAGTGACTCCACCCTAGACATGCTTTCTATAAACACTGTCCTAATACCCAGGATTCGGGCGGCGTAAAATACAGGAACTGTCAGACCTGTGCCACAGCTTACGACAGCAACAGGTCGATAGATTACGAAATAGATGAATGACAGTAGCAGTGTAAACAGTGTTCTAATCACTGACATGATTCGAGAGTCTTGAGGCAGGAGCCTGGGTGCAAAGACAGGGAGAGACTTGCCTCTGATGCGGATTTTCTTTGGAGTAAGACGATCCATTATTCCAAACAAGTAGAGATATCTGAAGCGCTTGCCCAAAAGATCGATGAGTGCGAAAGTCTGAGCTGTATGGCCACCGCGCCCCAATACTACAGCAATTCGCTTCATCATGGCTTCACACACCTCGGGTAATTCTTGCATTTCAAGATAAAGAGTTCTCGATAGTCAAATCTGGTAATTAGAGCTCCAGCCATCTTCAGCATGCATGAAAGGCTTGGGATTTGGTGCTAAATTCCAATGTGCGCTAGAATTCAAACGCTGACTACTTATAGCGGAGTCATCTGGGATAGTGCTGAGGGGCAACCCATGACAATCGTCGAACCCGCAGCAAAACATCACCTCTATGAGGGAATAAAGGGAATAGTTGGCGAAGACCGCGTTAATGATAATCAACTAATCATCTCGGCCTATAGTCAGGACGCATGCCATATCACAGCTGAAAGGCCAGGAATCATTGTTATGCCTAAGAGCGTGGAAGAAATACAAGCCATTCTGAACCTATGTAGAGAATCTAGGACTCCACTTGTGCCTGCAGGTGGGAGGAATGGTATTTGCGGTGCATGCCTCCCAAGAGTTCCAGATGCTGTTATGCTTGACATGGTCAAGATGGACAGGATCATCGAGATCAATGAAGATGTCATGACGGTTACAGTTGAAGCGGGTCAGAGGTGGGCTGAACTCATTCATCGTCTTGATGAGAAGGGCTACAAACTGGGTTTTAGAGGCCCATATGGGGGAAATGTTGGAACTGTTGGAGGCTCGACAAGCATTAACAGTATTGGATACGCAGCATCGAAGTACGGCCCATCAACTGAAGGGGTCGTTTCTCTCGAAGTTGTATTAGCAAATGGTGAGGTCATTAGAACAGGAACGGGCTGGAACGAGGGGGCAGAGCTTTTTGGAAGATACTCGACATATAATGACTTGACTGGGATATTTCTAGGAGACCATGGCACTCTTGGAGTTAAGACGAAAGTGACTCTCAAGATATATCCAAAGGCTGAGCATATCACATATGGAGACTTCGGGTTCAAGACACTGGAGGAAGCAACAGCCGCCTTTCTTGAGGTTCAGAAGAGAGGACTAACTGAGGAGCTCAATCTTCTGGCGGATAGACAGTCAACTGACACATTCTTCCCAGGTTTCTTAGACAGTCATCCTGAGATCAATGCCATGTTCGCCTCTATCGTACAGGAAACCGATGAACAACTGGCTCAACGCAAGATGGAGATAGTAAGGGAGATCGCATTAGAATATGGGGGCAAGAATCTTGGCAACTTTGCATCACAGATGCATTGGACTGAGCTCTTCAACCTAGTTCAACCGCTTTACAACAACGGCTTCTGGTTGAATACATGTCATCTAAGACCTATCACAACCATTCCCAAACTCATGAAGAAATTATGGGCAATTTTTGACAAGCACAAGATGCTGGATAATGGAATCAAATGGATTGCGAGTTGCCTCGGATCAGATAGAGCATATGCCACTGGATGGATCACACTCTTTCCGCCCAATAGAGAGAGAATGGAACTAGCAACAAAGATTTGGAACGAGATGCTGGACACTATTATTGAAACCGGAGGATGTCCCTACTGGCAAGGGATCCTATGGGAGAGCAGGGCGCACAAGAGGACCGATAGGACGTTCCTCGAAACCTATTGGAAGATAAAGAAAGCGCTTGATCCAGAGAATATACTTGCTCCAGCTGTGTTCACAGGAGGCGTCAAATAGATGGAGTACAAGAATCTGGAGAAGTACGCAGAGGACCTGTTCTTGTGTGCAAGATGCGGCGATTGTTCTCTTGCTGACAAGACTGTTGCGTCAGGTCGAGATGTGTTTCATCCTTGCGCGGTAAAGAATGTCCTGGGATTTGAAGCCTACACCTCAAGAGGCCGAATTATGATTATGAATGACCTTTTAGCTGGGAAGCTTGAGGTGGATGAGGATCTAGTAAGCTGGGCTTACTCGTGCACAACTTGCAGAAACTGCCAAGAGACCTGCACAGCGACTGCAGATGGGATAAGACTCCCTGAGATGAGCGAAGCATTACGAAATGACCTTGTTGAAGCAGGATACGGATTTGAGAAACACATCGATATCGAAAACTCGATCAAGAGCCATTATAATCCATACAAGGAAGACCATGCGATGCGCCATCTGGTTTTTGGGGAGCGCCAGTTTCCAGAAACTGCAGAGGTAGTCTTCTTTGTGGGCTGTACGAGCTCGGTAC
>JBHLQK010000082.1:0-12482 GCA_048884925.1 Candidatus Thorarchaeota archaeon | reverse complement strand
TGTTTGGGAACAATCTCACAGCTCTAGATCTGAATCCACTCGGGTCCTGCAAGAGTCTTGAAATCCTCAGGCTTAGCTGGAATGAATTGAAGCAGATTGACTTTACTGAAATCAAATCTACCACGAATCTTAAAGTTCTGGACCTCTACAACAACAAAATAAAGAACATTGATCTTTCGCCCCTAAGTTCTCTCTTATATCTAAATGAACTACGTTTGAACGAAAACCAGATTCGCAGTATTGATCTCGAACCTTTAAGGATCTTAGACTCTCTGCAAGAATTGGATCTGAGCTGGAACCAATTGCAGGAGATTGATCTCTCCCCTCTGAAGCACTGCTCAGATCTTCGATCTTTAGGTCTCCATGGGAATCAACTCACTGACATCGATCTGGGTCCGTTAGGTTCATGTCAGAAACTCGAACGGCTTTGCTTGTATCGAAACAGATTCTCTCAAATTGATTTGAGACCACTTTCTCATTGCCCCGGACTCCTTGAGCTTCATCTAAGCTGGAATCAACTCGAAAGCATCGATCTCACCCCTGTTGGAGCATGCAAGAACCTGGAGGAGCTACATCTGGATGAAAATCATCTTGCAGAGATAGATCTCAAACCATTAGCTTCATGTCATAACTTGCAAGCACTTCATCTTAATGGAAACCAACTAAGAAGTGTGGATCTCAAAGCTCTCGCTTCTGGGGCTTGTTTGCGTGAGCTCGGACTAAGTCACAATGCGTTGCAGATAATCGACCTATCGCCTCTCAGCTCATGCACCACTATAGAAAAACTCGAACTCAACGATAATAGGCTAGAGCGTATTAATCTGGACTCACTTGGAGAAAGAAGTGTTCATGGGAAGATTGACCTCTACAATAATAAATTGAAGACCATAGATCTGAGCCCTCTAATATCGCTAGAATACTGGGCCGATGTTGGCATAGACCTTCCTGTAATAGTGACTGTTGATCCAATCTTTTCTGGAGAAGATTTGAATCTCAAGTTGTTTCCTGACCGTGATTGGAATATTCAATGGCAAGACTACCATCATAAGATGGAGAGAGAAGGTTGGGATGCAATGAAAAGAACTGCGATAGAGTATCTTAATCGATTATCTGGTCGCCATAGGTTAGCAGGCCAGAGCAGCTTTCTTGAAGCATTGGGCATAACTGAGTTCAATGGCTTTGATGGTGATCTAGTTTCCATAATCGAATCGATAGATGGTATCACCAGCTACGATCAGCTTGTTGATGAGATATATGAGATATTGGTCGAGTGCCTACGTATCCAAGTTGCAGCTAGAGGTAACACGGTTCTATTGGATATCGAACGGATGCGAGATGGTATGGCCGCTGTCCTCATTAGTGATATTGCCAAACGTCGTCGAGAAGAAATTCTGGAAACAACAGTTCAAATATCAGATGGAGTAGTAGATTTAGAGCCTCTGCTGCTCACCGCGTATGGATTCGAGATTCTTACAAAGATGAAGATGCCTTTACGGATCGCTACCTGGAATCTTGAGAAGGTCCAGAAGGAATTGAGCTATATTGACCTCTGTTTCAAGACAACGAGTGACAGAATAATCAACTATCCAGTGACAACCTCAGAGGATATGAAACAATACCTGAAACGCGTTTACGCTGAGTTTCTGAAACAAACGCCACGTCGGGCAAAAGGTGTTTCGGAGTGAGTCAAAATCCTCTACCATCTTTTCCTTGTTCTGCTTCGACGTGTTCGGGTCCATGCTTTCTTGATATGATGCGCCCGATGCCGTGCTCTAGAGGAAAATACCTGCAGATTTCTCGGGTGATTATCTGTTCTTAGCTTGTTCTCGTGATGAACCACTTCACCAGAGCGGAGTCGGCGGCCTAATTTCTTTTCAGCGACCCATCTATGGACTAGCATCCCAGAATCCTTGAAGCGGAGATATCCATTGCTGTCTCTGTATGTCTTCTTGCCCATGTGGTAGAATGTTGATGGCTCACCTAATAGTTATTGTCCAAGTGAGAAAGCGCGGACTGGGCAGTCAAAACGCTTTAGTAGAGTGATAACAAAGAACAAGGTGGTGGGTTGCTAGCAGGGATCAGGTATTTTACTATCAAAGATACCACACCCAACGAAACCTTGCTGGCTCTCACCACTCAGCGCTGGATTTCTTCTAACAAATTCTTATTCATGAGCCAGCAATATAAGGTCCCCTTAATCTACCGAAGATCCATCTGCAAGATGCTTCATTGTAGCCAGAACGCGTATTACATCACTGGTGCTCACAACTCCGATTATGGAGTCGCCTTCGATAACTGGAAGACACTTGACGCCTGCCTGATTCATCACTGCAATGGTTTGGCCAAGATCAGCATCAGGACTAATTGTGATGACAGGACTGGTCATTACATCTTCAACGGTGAGTGATTCATAAACATCATCTGACAACAGTTGTGCTCCGATGATTTCCTTTCTAGTGACCATTCCGGCGAGGAAATCACTCTTGGTCACAACTAAGCTGCCTATGTCTTCAGCTGCCATAAGCCTCGCAGCTTCCTTTACCGGTGTTTCAGCCTCTGATGTGACAATCATAGATGTCATGAAGTCTCGGACCCGCACCTTTGTTCCTCCTATACGGACACGTGTTTGTCGAGTTACATCTCCGAGCTTTTCTTCTCAGCTCGGACTTGTCTGAGAACGAGCTTGCCCAGCTTATCAAAAACGTCAGTGACAGCAGCCCCTGTCTTTGCACTCGTCTCATAGTAATCAGCTTGAAACCAGTCACGTAACATTAATCCGGGTTCCACAGGCACAATTCTACTATCCAAAAGATCTACCTTATTGGCGGCAATGACAACAGCCGCATTAGGACACGTTTCACGGAATGATTCGAACCAATTGTTCATGGCCATGAATGTTTCAGGACGTGTCACATCATAGGCAATGATTGCCCCGGATGAACCCTTCATGAATTGCCTACGTAACTCTCGATAAGTTGTCTGGCCCCCCATGTCCCAGACGATTAAACGCACCTGTCTGGTCTGACCCTCATCATCAGTCACACTAACATCCTTAGAGGCAAAGGTGGTTCCAATGGTTTGCTTGTAGTCCTCATCAAACGAGTTCTCAGTGAACCTTCGAATTAGCGAAGTCTTGCCGACGGCGGCCTCACCCAATAGAACCACTCTAAATTTGAACTCATCAGATGACTCGTCTGAGGATTCTGCTGTTGAGGGTGTCGGACCTTCCGTCATTCATTGGTGCCCCTTTACAGGGTGCGCAATGCACCTGATGCCTGACTCTCTCTGCTAGTTCTTATATCTTTTCTGCGCGGAGGCAGCTACGCATTCTTGCGGACCCAGTTACCACTGACCGTCCCTCGGAAGGTATATTTCAAAGGCTACAGAGGGTGTTCCGAGTTCAAGATTCGATAGAACTTTCGGAGAAACCTCCCCGAACAATCCAATTTGCTCTCCATCCAGAAGAATGTCAGCGCTTCTGCCCTTGATGAAGGTGGGATCTCTTCGTTTCTCATAGGCAAACCTTCCATCCAATCCCATATTTCGGAGAAGGAATCCAATTTCAGTTGCAAGGTCGGTGATGTTGACAGTTGTATCAGTGACCAGCCCACAAAGAGACGGGATCTGCTGTACTCGAGTTTCCATCATCTCATCAGGTAGGGCAATATCCCCGACTTCGAAGATCTTCTGCGGATACTCAGCATGTTGATTCTGGGCAGCAAAGGCGAGCAAAATCGGAAGGAGAGAGTTCCTCAGAACTGAATAGTCTCGACTCTTTGGATTACCTGTAGCAACCAGTGGTCGATCTCTGAGCACCTTCTCATTCAGCAGGTCTGGAGAGCTCATGACATAGCTCATGATCTCTTGATACCCCAATCCGACCATAAGGTCTCTCACTTTGTTCTTTATTCCCGTCACAGGCTTTGCTTTCCCTGTTGTCATAGTCTGCGGCATACCTGGCTCAATTCTGTCAAAACCATAGCCAATGGCTACGTCCTCAATCACATCAACGGGATGTAGAACGTCAACACGATATCCTGGAATTTGGACTTCAATCTGTCCAGCCTTTCGTTGCTTTGCTCCATAGCCAGTTCTGCCCAATGCTTCGATTATCTCAGCTTTATTAAGGTCAAGACCGCTCAATCGATTTACTTCATCTACTGTGATTATCATCAGCTCAGGTGAGAAATCAGGGGTTTCATGTGTCGTCGCATTTGGATAGACAACTGTGAGTGATTCAACTTTGCCACCTCGTTCAGCAAGTGAAGTTGTCATGATATTGAGTGCTTGATTGACAGTTGGAAGGTGTGTTCCAGTCACCTCTACGAATATATTGTGTGTTTCAGTCGTGATGCGACCAAGGTCATTGCTGTTGATAATTGGCGGTAGACTAAGCACCTCACCTTTCGAGTCGAATAGCAGTGGCCATTTCTTGAATCCGGAGATTATCGAACCAAAGTCGACCCCTTTTTCGTGGTCGGTGAGGATAGTTGGCCCATCCATCTCAACCTCGTAGCCTAAGGGCACGAATGATATGTCTGCCGGTTTCCGAGGACCATAGATCAATGGAAATTCAATGTTATCAAACACGTAGAGTCCAATGCTTGCCTTATTCCTATTTCTTCCATGAGTGGCTGTGAGTGCCTCCTGCAGATGCATGTATTCTTTGATTAGCTCGTCATCCGTTTCTACTCCTAGGACTATTGAGCACGAGAGATACGGTCTTATCTTTGAGAGTCCTGGCTTGACTATTGCCTGCAGGCCAGATTTCTTGACAGGATATTTCCGAAGTCCGGTTTCAATACGCAAGAATGCTCGAACAGCCCTCGCAATTCCCTCAGTTGAAACCATATCTTGGCGGTCAGGGTTCACCTCTATCTCGATAATGTTTCCCTCAACCTTTTCGACCTCAGCTTTAATCAAAAAGAGGGTGTCTTCTAGCTTCTCTAGTGAGATATTCCTACCAATTAGCTTTAGCAAGTCATCGATTCTACATTCCACTATCATCTAAGCCACCTCTCTAACAAAGCTACTCTTTCTGAGCCAATTGAGATCCCTTGAGAACAAGTCCCTGATGTCATTAATACCCATAGCCGCCATGTAGAGCCGACCGGAACCTATTCCCCATGCTAGGACGGTATCCCTTATCCCAAGTGGGTACGTTACCTCGGGTCTGAAAATTCCCGATCCGCCTAGCTCAATCCAGCCAAGCTTCTCATGTTTTCCAAAGGTTTCCACGCTTGGTTCAGTGAAAGGGAACTGGCCTGGCTTGAACTTCAGCTTCTTAATGCCCACTGCACTGCATATGGACTTCAAATATCCAAGGAGGTCTCTCAAAGTAAGACCCTTATCCATAATGATACCCTCGCACTGATCAAACTCCTGAGCATGTGTAGCGCTCAGAGTTTCTGATCTGAAATTGCGATCGATTATGAACATTTTTTGAGGACTTTCCCTATGTTCCCAAAGATATCTCATTGATACAGGAGTGGTATGTGGGCGGAGACATAGCCTTGTTGCAATTTCTCTTCTAAAGGGCCAGTCCCATCCTTTGGAACCCGTATCACCACCATTCTCGTGAACAGCCTTGACAGCGCGATAGTATTTCTCGTCAGGGATATCCGCATGTTCATAGGGTGTAGTAATTCTGAATTGATCCTGGACTTCTCGAGCCACATGATCCTGGGGGACGAAGAGAGAGTCATGGGCCCAGAATTCAGTTTCCACATACGGACCATCCCATTCGGTGAATCCGAGACCAATCATAATCTCTCTTAGCCAATCATTGAACTCGGCGTATGGATGCTTCTTGCCATAGTTTGCATACGCTGGCTGAAGTTCAACATTGTAGGGTTTGAAAACCTTGCCTTCCCAACTCTTTGTGGAAAGCATCTCCTGCGTTAAATCTATAATGCCGCTGACTTCTTCCCTAAGTAGATTCTCTGATGTTGCTCGCATTTCTTCGGCTACCTTTGCTACAAAGACTTTCACTGTTTTGGCCATGATCAACGACCGCTCCAGAGCAATCTTTAGAGATGGTTCATGCCTTCTGGGGAATCGTTGCTCTCCTTCAAGAATCATCAAGAGTATGCTCTTAATTGGAGATTCAACGGTTTCAACATTTGCAGAAAGGAACGTAGTTCCATTCTCCTTTGAGATTGCGAGCCATCCATTCTTTCTAGTCCAGCTCAAAGCAATGCCTTTGGATTTCTGCGATATCCCGCTCCTAGATACAGCATCATCTAGCCTAGCACGACCGCCAAGCTCAATGACCGCACGAAACAGCCTGACTTCTGGAAGTCCACTCTTGGCGTATTCTAGCCCCTCATCTGTAAGGGAATATGATGCAAATTCCTCTGTAGCAAGTTCAATTAAACCTCTCTGGGAGAGTGAGTTGAGAATTGAGACAACGCGTTCTTCCTTTTCGCCAAGTCTAATAGCGAGAATTCTTGATGTTATCCTCTCGCTGGTGTTGACTAATTGCTCTAGAACTACTTTCTCTCCTTTTGTCAACTGCTCGCTCATCTGTTTATCAAAACTCCAGAGCTATTATTAGGATGATCGGAATGTGACGCCTCATACGTACTGGGTTCATAGAAGAAGCAATCCTTTGCTATAATGGTGTAAATTGGCGGTACATCCCTTCTTCACCTATGTATTGCAGGTTCAGTGGTGTCTACCTTTTTAACTTGTCGCCAATCCCTGCTATTGTCTGCGACGTAACGTTAAAATACAGACTTATACGGCATGACTCTGGCGGTTGCCTGACGGCCACTAGTTCTTCAAGAAATCCGTCAAATCAGCAGAGAAAAGAGGTGAAATAGAATGTCTGCCGAGCGTCAAAAGCTCAAGAGGAAGGTCAAACAGCTCAAGGCACTCAAAGGTAGGCATAGCTCCTTCACCACCCTCTACATCCCTCCGACAAAGAGCCTTGTGGATGTGACCAGCTTTGTGAAGGCTGAGCTGGCAGGTGCTGACAACATTAAGAGTAAGGCGAATAGGAAGAACGTACAAGATAATCTGACGGCAATCCTTAGTGAGCTAAATCTAATTAACTCCATCCCTGAGACAGGTATGGCGTTCTTCTTTGGAATTGTTGAGGACGGTGGGACTAACGAAGAGATTCGTCATATAATCATACCACCATCGCCAATCTCACAGTTCACCTACATCTGTGGCCGTGAGTTTATCACTGATGAGCTTGAAGACATGACCCTTCCTAAGAGTCTGGTCGTTATCACGTTGATTGAAGGTGGTAAGGTCACTATAGGCTATCTTAGAGGGAAACATATGGAGCTTGTCCGTGATGAGGACTTTTACATCATCGGAAAGACTCGCGCGGGCGGTCAGAGTGCCAAGCGGTATTTACGCATCAGAGAGGAAAAAATGCTTGAGTTCTTCAGGTACGTTGGCAGAATGTTAAAAGACCTCCTGCTGGAGAACATAGACAACGTTGATGCCATAGTTCTAGGTGGAAACACCATTCGTTGTCAGGAGTTTCTCGAGAAGGGTGACTTGGACTATAGAATCCGGGAGAAGATTGCAGAGACAATTATTCCTGTCAGCATCATCGATGAAACAGGGCTCTATCAGGCTATGAAAGAAGCTTCTCGTGTTCTCAAAGAAACAGAAATCTATGCGGAGAGACAGATTTGGGACGGATTTATGGAAGATCTGATGAAGGGCGAGAATACAGTAGCCTATGGCGAAAAAGAAGTGATGGAAGCTCTAAGAGCGGGCCGCGCTGAAACAATTATGGTCTCTGAGGACCGTAGTGAACTCATAGATTCACTATACGATCAGGTCAGCGAGTATGGCACTGAAGTGATGGTCTTCTCTGCTCAGACTGAATCTGGTGCCCAACTGAATTCATTTGGAGGAGTTGCCGCCCGGCTCCGCTGGTAGATGTTAGTCCTTGGGGATGCGAGGTATTTCACGCAGCATGTCGATGTCTTCAGCCCACGCCACAAGTTCTTTCCCCATATTCTCTAAATATTGTAGTAGAACCACCTGATATCTATGGAGATGATGTTGGTCCAATTTCTTCTGCTTCTCCACGTAGTCCTTTACTCTTCGGGGAAGCCCTGCACTCCATCGTCTGACCGCCATCTCGGCTTTTCTGTCTGCAAGGACTCTCTTGGCTGTCCTTGATCTTCGCTTCAACTCTAAAATCTGCTCGAGAGTTTTCTGAACTGCAATTGTAGCTGACACAAGTTCTTTTGCATCAGCTTTCAGATTCTCATCTCGACTCGTGTAGTAAATTTCTTTGAGATATCGCTTGGCTTTTATCACGTAGTTCAGGAGTTCTCTCATCTCTTGCATAGCTTTAGCCTCTACAACGAGGGAAATTACTCTTTTGCCTATGCAGCTGAATGGTTGCAGGTGCCATTTCGTCCATAGGGACAAGACTGACAATTCCATTTGTCAGGTCTAGCTTTGGGTTTTCTGCCTTTATACCAGACCTCATCAATCTTGTCCAATGCCCGGACCACTTGCTTTTGGCTGAAACTCCTATTGAAGACTCTTCCATCTCTGCATGCTATGCAATCATTGTGATTTCTGCCAATGCATTGCTTTGCCTTTCTTTGCATGCAGTAGACGAATAACAGTCTGGCAAACGAACAAGAAACTCCCCTCTCCATCAATGCAAGGGCGTAGAGTCCTGCTTGGAAGATGTCCTCATCCCTAGGCTTCTCTGGAAGATATCTACGAGGGAATTTGCGTTCGATAATGGCATCAAGTATAGGCACTTCCTCCCAGTGCAAAACCGCGTTATCGAACCTCCCATTGAATCTGTGCCCCAAAGAAAAGATTGCCTGCTCATGGAATAGATACGACTTGCTGGAGCTTGGCTTATTCTTTAGGTTGAGAAACTGATCAAGTGTCCACTCACTTGCCTGTGCCCTTCTAATACGCTGCCTAGTGGTGTTGAGAAATCCATCATTGCTCATATACAGTAATGTAAGGACGCCTCCAACAAACACAACCAGTAGAATGCCACTCAATAAGGGACTCATCATCTTCACCCTAATACCCATAAAACTCCCGCTATAGCAATTGCAATCACGATTAATACCACTGTAAGGGGGTGAGGTGAACGAGTAGTCTTGGGATTCATTACAACCTCTCGATGAAGCCTTGAGCCTTCTCTAATGGCATCAGAGGATATGCTGCCTTGCTTCTGTCTTAGATAGAAACGATACTCGCATTGGAACTGAATGCGAAGCTCAGACACATCTCGGTACCTTCCTACAGCTCCTCTCTCAGGATCTTTCATTTCTGCATCCGGGAATTTGTTTCGGCGAATCCCTGAAAAGGAGCACCGTTTTCAAATTTGGAGTGATACGGGAAGGTAAACGTGACCGAGGAATGTTTTACTTCCTCATCGCAATCATAGGAGCTTTACTTATATTCGTGTGACGTAAATCCTAGAATGTTAGACTTCACCAGCGGAGTCTGGGGAAACTCGAATGGGTGATATGATGTCTGAAGACTACGATGGAGCTACGGCTGGCAGAGTTCTCGTTTTTGACGCCAGCGAGAACGTGAAGTTTCCAGCACAATTCAAGGATGCCATGGGTACCAATAACGGTTTGATGGTGTTAGTACACAAGGACCGACTAATCAAAATCTTCCCGCTAGAAGATAAAGAAGTAAGCTTCCTGTCGGTCGAAATTAAGAAACTCACAAATGACTTCCTGACTCAGCTCTCACAAGTCTTCAAGTCAGCAGGCCTAGTCGACCTCTTATTCTCAACCGGTGTCTGCCTACGCGGCACGAGATGTTTCTACGAGTGTTACTTCAATCCTGGACAGCTTACCAACACACTTGATGATCTGAGGAACCAACTTGCCTCACTTGAAGGCGTCAGCTATGTCCATATAGAGAATGTGCATTCATGATTTCTAGCCAGTGAGTTGCTGAAGGGACATGCAGGACATAGTCATAGATCTCATACTTCAGGGGTATCTAGGCTTATTCATAGTCTGTCTAGTAATCAATTTGATTCCCTTTATCAGCCCGAGCAATATGGTGCTAGCAGCCGTTGCCTATCTTTTCATGTTTCCTGGAGAGCACACCCTCATTGTAGCCATCACAATAGCAGCTCAGATTGGGATTGTGGTTGCCCTTGCCGCCACGGTTTCCAAAATCATTCTTTACTATGCAATGCGAGGGTCGCGTGTAGTCTTATCAGAAGGTATGCTTGCGAAAGTTGACGCAGAGCGAGCGAGAGTCAAGAAATGGGGAGCAATTGCCCTCTTCCTATCAGCGGCCTCTCCCGTTCCTGACGATCCAATTGTGATTTATTGCGGACTCACCGAATATAGTGTCCCAAAATTCTCTGCCAGCTACTATCTGGGGAAGATGGCAGTCACTATTCCAGGGGCACTCATCGCTTCAGCTGTGAGTTCCCTTTTTGGTTCAATTCCTTCTGTCATCGGTTCCATCGCATTGACTGCCATCATACTTGGAATCATCTTCAAACGGAAGTCTGAGGATGATACTTCAATAAGTCAAGAGAATACTGACACAGGTCAATCAAGGTTGAGTACTCCATGATTTGGTGGATGTCGGAACTCTTAAGAGCTTCACATCGAAGTACTGCTCCGTTCTGGTGATAAGATGGCTGGAAAAAGTACTGCAGAGATCAGGTGCGTGAAATGCAAGAATGTCTACGAATCTGAGGTAATTGATCATATTGATCTCTCTCGGGACCGCGATCTTGTGAGGAACCTGAAAACTGGAAAGGCAAATAGAGTTCAATGCCCTAAGTGTAAAAAAGTGCAGTACCTAAATCGGAGTATTGTAATCAACTTTGAGCCAGAGAACCTAATTGTTGTCTATGATCCCGAAGCCATAAAGAAATCTGTCCGTGAGGAACGCGAGCGTGAGTACCAAGCTGTGATTGGTTTTAGTGAAATCCTAGAGGAGGTTGGAGAGGAAACTGAATTCAAAGTCGTCTCCAAACTTGAGCAACTGAAGACACTTGTAGCTGATTACATTAAAGCGCATGAGTAATCTAGAGCTTCCTCTTTCCAAGGAGAAATTCCTCAACCCATCTCTCTGCACGGTACATCGTGGTGGGTGTAGGAGGCATCTTGAAACCATATGCTGAAACTGACTCTAGGGACCCCCCGATCTCTCTTTTGAGGGCTAGTTTTGCGCCTCGAATCGCATCCATCAATATTGGTCCAGCATTAGGTCCATCAGTGACTTCCATTCTAATGTCAATCTTGATTGGCGCTCCCCCAAACTGACGACCGCTGATATAGAAATATGACTCCCTGCTGTTATCCATGAATGGCACAAAATCAGAAGAGCCTGCTACAAGTGGTGCATCGTAGGGCAGGTCCTGGCTGATAGCGCCGCTCTTGACTCCTCGTTTCCTCATACGTCCACGGTAGTGAGAGTCTAATGACTCAGCGCCGCCTCCGACATCCAATTGATAGCTTTTATCTACTCGTACTCCGCGTGCTACAAGGAGCTGGAGGAGGTTTCTGTGAAGGACTGTTGAACCAAGCTGGTCTTGGAGATCATCTCCAATGAGAGGCAGTCCCTTCTGCTCGAACTTGTTGCTCCACTCCTTATCAGAGGCTATTGGTATAGGTGCGCAATTGATGAAAGCACATCCCGCTTCCAAACTGGCTCCCGCATAGTATTTGGTGGCTTCTTCAGCAGATCCTGGCAAGAGATTGATTACAATCTCAGCACCGGAATCTTGGAGAACTTTCGCAACATCAGAATCAGTAGCACTGGAAACCTTCACCAATGCCCTCAGCATTTCATCTACACCATCATGTACTGGTCCTTTTTCCACCTTTACGCCTGTCTTAGGAACGTCCGCAAATCGAATAACATTGTTGGGTTCTGCAAATACTGCATCAGATAGGTCTGCACCCACCTTGCTTTCAGCTACGTCGAATGCAGCAACAAACTTGATGTCCTTGACATGAAAGCCAGCAAAGTCTGGGTGGCTCAAGCCTACCAAGTCATCACTCGCTTTTGCATCCTTATAGTATTCTACGCCTTGGACTAAAGCGCTCGCGCAGTTGCCTACACCAACTATTGCTACTTTTATCCCATTCATTATTCGCACCTCTGATTGCTAAGAATAGGCTCAGAGCGCTCTTCGATAGTGCACTTTTAAAGTTTTATGACTATATAATAGTGCGCTAATGAGACCTGTGATACCTCAGAGTTGTTTCGTTGAGAAGAAATGCTTATGTTGATAGGATACATACCTACAATTCGGACGACTGGCTGAAGCCTGTTGCTCCTCACATATGAAAAAGTGTGTGACCGGGTTCAACGCCTTTCCGAATGTCCTCCTGTAGGGAGATTCGGCTCTCACCTAGTGTTCAGAGAACGGCGCTTGGCCTTGTGGTTTGGAGCACCACTACTCACGTTCAAATTGAGAGGGTGGACCTCAAATGCCCTTCGGGGCACCAAGTCTTTGGCTCCGGCCAGCGTCCCCATTCTAT
>JBHLQK010000081.1:0-12526 GCA_048884925.1 Candidatus Thorarchaeota archaeon | reverse complement strand
GGTATGTCAAGATTTTGGATATCGAACTTGTTCTTTATGATTCTCTGCCCCATATCGTGCTGGATGTGGCACAAGGAACAAACAGTCACTAATCCATCAATATCAGCTTCTTTTGCATCAAGCAAGCGCTCCTTTAGCACCTCATCTGCGAGGTCATCCGCTGTTCCTCTAAGAAGCCCTCCGCAACATCTATGTCTTCCATTATACTGCTTGCTAGTCGCGCCAAGACTCTCAAGAATTTCATCTGCAAAGGTGGGCCTCTCAGAGTATTCTATATTGAGAATCTCATGAGGCTTGAGCATATGACATCCGTAGCGGAGACCTATCTCTATGCCTTCAAAACCATTCACAATTTTGCTCTTTATGACATCAATACCGATCTGATGATAGAGGAAGTCTACGAGGTGGTAGGCCTCAACATTTCCATTGTATTTTAGTCCCGCAGGTCTTAGAATATTGTTAATCTGATCATGTACACCGGGGTACTTCTCTATAGTGTGATTCACTCTCTTGTATGAATGAAAACAGCCACTGCATGGTGTGAGCATATCTAGACCCATCTCTTCGGCCTTGGCAAGATTACGAGATGCAAACGCCAAGCTTGTTGTAAGATCCAAGGATTGCATCCAGAATGGCGCACAACATGTTTCATTCGGAACATTCACTATCTCTACATCAAGATGTTCCAGAACCTTGCGAGTAGCCGCCTCGTAGCCTAGAAGTGAGCGTCGAGAAGGAACCAAGCAACCCCAAGCGATTGCCATCTTCATCTTGAGGTATCCCTCCCTTTATAGAGAGCCAGAATCTTATCAAATCCTGATGCATGGATGATTTTGCTTATTTCCTCCATTGCAGGCTCCTGAAGAGGTGGAAGCCCCAGATTCTCTCGCATTCTGTCCACTGCGAATGTCTTCGGAACGACTCTCCCATGTGCAACCACAGTCCTGGCCATTTCCAAATAGCCCTCAGCTGCATATCTTTCCTTAACTGCCATGTTGCGTAGGATTGTCACTATGTCGGTAAAGTTGACTTCCTGGACACACCGTTCCTCACAAGTAAAGCATGCGGCGCACATCCAGATATCGTCGCTTGTCAATACTAGGTCCTTGAGACCTAGCAAAACATTGCCAAGAACCTTTCTAGGTCGATAATCAGTCACTGCTCCAACTGGACAGCCCCCGCTGCACGCTCCACATTTCAGGCATCTTAGGAGCCCCTCTCCCCCAAATTGACGTGCCACCTCATACTTGAATCCCCTCTCAACGTCCTCATCTCGTATTGGAGCATCATCGCGTTGGGTTCTGACTTCATCAGTCTGTCCCATGTTTGTCACCCAGTACCCCTGTTTTAGACACTTGACGTGCTGCCTATGGAATCGTTGTTCATCCATTTACTAGCCTCGATATGTCGAGACGCATAGGAGGAAGTTCCACGCTTTCGATGTGCTAATTCAAATCAGGCTTCATGTCTTATATCATACAATGCAGTATGAGCCATTCGAAGTATTATATCTCTGACGATTCTGAATTCCATTTCACTCTCCACAATCATTATCGATATGCTTAGAATATTGACGTTTCGATGTCTCTAAACGTTCATTAAATGAAATATCATGCAAAGGTGGTTTTTGAGCAATCTTCATAGGTTCTTTTCATGAAGAATGTCCTAGTAATGAAAGCAAGGGCATGTGATTCCCTGATAGAAGCGAAACGGGATCCTGTTTCACTACTTTAGAGATCATGAAGGATGCTGCGTCTTCCTATAGGATCTGTATCAGTTCATCGAGTCTAGAAAGACCGTTTCTGAGCTTATCAGAGTCATATCCAAATCCAATTCTAAGATATCGCTCCATTCCAAAATGCTCACCCGGAATAATAAGGAGGCTCTTTTCTCGCAGCAATCGGTCTACCAGTTCAAGAGAGCTGATAGGCAGATTATGTTTTGGAAAACAGATTGCGGCGGCTTGAGGAGGAATATAATCGAAGATCTCAGAGCGTTCATCTAGCCATGCTTTCAGTATGTTCCAATTTTTCCTAATAATGTCTGCAGTCCTTCCTAGTATCTTCTCACGCATTTCGGGTTGCAGGGCTGTAATCGCAAGCGTATCACTAAGCTTGCCTGGACAGATGGTTGTATAGTCAGAGTAGGACCATAGCTCTTTCGCATGCGGTTCGGTAGAAGTCAAGATCCAGCCAAGTCGAAGCCCCGGAAGTCCATAGGCCTTGGACAGGCTATTGGTTACTATGACTCCTTCATAGAGGCCAAACATGCTTGGAGATCTCCTGGGCTCAAGCTCGGCTCCTTGATAGATCTCATCAGATATCACCCACGCATCTACATCTGCAGCGATGTCAGCGATAGCTTTCAAGTGGTCCGTTTCTAAAATTGCTCCTGTTGGATTGTTCGGATTGCAGACCGTGATAGCTGCGGTCTTTTTTGAAACTGCACTCTTCAGCCCTTCAATGTCAGGTAGCCAACGGCCCCCTGTCATCCGAAGATAGTATGGAACTACATCTCCACCTAGGCCCTTTGTGAGTCCGTGCATCTGCATGTAGTTCGGGAGCATCATAACAATTTCATTGCGATCCTTATTCTCATGCAACAAGTTCCATATTGTGATGAAGTTGGCCTCTGCTCCGCCATTTGTCACAAGCACGTTATCTGGCGTGGCACCCTCATACATGCTAGCTATCGTTTCTCTAAGCTTAACAGTGCCATTTGTTTGCGAATAACCCAGACTCGTTTTGAACAGCTCATCTCGTCGTTCATCATCAGGAATCAAATCAGCAATCGATAGGGGACTCACCCCGCTCTCAGTGAGATTGATTTCAACAATATTCTCCCATTCGGATTGAATGCGCTCCATCTCAAACTCATCTAGCTTCAATCACTTCACCATCTGAAAACAGCTATAGCTTTGCTGCCTCAGAAGAAGGGCCCAATCCGAGCTATATAAGAAGTCCGAAGCATCCTTCGAATTTCATCAGGGAGAATGAGAAATATTGGATGATTTCGCACTCGGCATCATTCTGGGGATTCTAGGTGCAGCTTTCTTTGCAATTCAAAATGTTATTGTGAAATGGCTCGGAGAAGACGTACGACCTGTAGCGGCCAATTCCATTAGAGTGTGGATATCCCTCCCAATTGTGATCTTTATCGCTTTGAATCCCTTTCGCCAAGCTAACTTTGAAATTGCAATAGAAACCTATGTAGTTCTTGCGCTGTCGGTCTTCTTCGCAGCAGGATTTGGAGACGTAGTCTATTTTCAAAGTCAAGACAGAATTGGGGTCTCTACAGCTTTTGCAATTGCGAATACATATCCCATTGTGACCTACTTCTTCGCAATATTATTCCTCAGTGACGTTTTCATTCCAATCAGGTTTCTTGGTGTGATTCTAGCGATTACAGGAATTATACTCATTTCACGCGAACAAGACATCCAATACCCAGATGAACCAGAGAACCAAAATCGGGGAATTGATAGAATTGGATATTTGATGGCGGGTAGTACTGCAGTGATGTTTGCCCTAGCGACTATTATGGTTGATATTGGGGTTACCGGAGTAGATCCGCTTGACGCCAATGTGATAAGGCTAGCATTTGGCTCAGTGATGCTCATGCCAACTTTCTATTGGTCAAGAAGAAAAGGAATGCGAATGCCATCACGAAGGGGGATTAGAATAATGGCAATTGCTGGGATTCTAGGTATGGCCATTGCATCGACGTTTTGGGTAGCATCAGTGAAATATATCGGAGCAACTCTCAGCGCTGTGATTGGCTCAATATCTCCACTCTTTGCGTTGCCTATGTCTGTAAGATATCTCAATGAAATAGTGAATTGGAAAGTGGGACTTGGAACAATTGCCACCATTATTGGCATCTGGATTACATTAATTGCTGGCTGAAATGAAAGCTCGACACGGATAATATTAGGTAATCTCGAATGCTGAAGGTTGAATGTATTCGCCGTGAGCTTGTCTAGCTTCGAGAAGTCTTTTTCTCTGCTCATTCAATAGAGAGTACAATAACTCAGGCGCATCAGAAACACATTCCGAATATTCTCCCTCGATCCTGTCTATCTTTGCTAATAGCTCTGGTACATGGATTGTAAATTGCTGATGATATTGCTCTTCGGTGTATTCCTTATCCAGATGCTCCGTGAAGAGAATCTTCAAGTCCTCAAACAATGGTATATGTCCAATTGGAGTCTTTCGAGCTCTCGCTTCACCATGAACTCGCAGTTCCATCCATTGAAGCCAGACTCGCTTGTCAGCCTTGTCGGTTATGAAATGTCCATTCGCATCTTTCTGAAAGTAATTCACACCGAATATCTTAGGAGCTTTGTCGAGTGATGCTCCAAAGTCTAGGTGATTTTCAATGTATTTTCCAACGGGAATTGATATGAAGTCCATATTAGAGAATGCCTGAAATTTGCGGACTCCGCTTGGACCCAGTGTCGCAGCAGTCGATTCCGATTCCAAACTAGCACCCATTGTAATGACACCATGTGCCCAGTCAAATGACTCCTGTACTGGCACCCAAGTATCAGCATCTCTGCCCCCATAAATCACTGCAGCAACCTCAACTCCGCCAGGGTCTTCTAGAGTCTTGTCCACGTTAGGTAGACCTTCCAGACTAATTGTGTATCTCGCGTTCTTATGAGCCAGTGGGATCTCCTCACCGCTCTCATCCTTCTTTCCCTTGAACCAATCTCCTGAGAAATTGATGCCTTGCTTTGGTGCAATTCGACCATCTTCCAACCAGTAAGGAATTCCTTCATAGCTGACTAGGACATTGGAAAAGATAACAGGCTGATGAGAATTGAGGACCTCCCATATAATCGGGTCCCCCTTCGCACTCACAGAGCGGATAATGCCAAATATGCCACGCTCAACATTTACTGCTTTAGCAACACCCTGAATATTCTTGATGTACGCTAAATCATCGCCCACAATCGTGCAGCCGGGTATCATGGAGGTACTTGTCTTTCCGCATGCTGAAGGAAATGCCCCTGTCATGTAGGTCTTCCTCTTATTGGGTCCGTGTACTGACATCAAAAACATGTGCTCAGCTAGCCAGCCCTCTCTGTCAGCCTTTCTTATTGCAAGGCGGAGAGAGAGCTTCTTCAGTCCAATCGAGTTGCCAGCATATTGTGTGTTGAAGCTATAGACTGTATTTTCTTTGTAGTCTATTGCGACTCCTCTGTTTTGCCAATCGATGCTTACAGAATGTATCAATTTACCAGAACTGTGAAGCATCTGAAAGATTTCCGCGTCCTCTGGAAGTCGACGGAAGTAATCGTAGCCACGTCTATACAGGAGGTCCTCGCTATGTGCAACATAGAAAGAATCAGTGATTTGAATTACTGGAATTGAGAATACGGAATCGCGTGGTCCAAGGCAGAAAAAACACACGACCATCTTCTTGTTCTCCATGGACCCCCTCATTCGCTCTTGTACCATTTGGAGACCCGTGTCTCTTTCCATCTGATTTAATTGCTCACCAAGGCTTTCACCTTTTGGAACCAGATAGGTGGTCTGCTCCTTGTCTCGTGCTTGATCGTGCAGTCCATCAAAATGGACTGTGTGGGTAGGAATTGCCAGTGGGGTCTCCTCTCCGCGTGCGATAGCCGTTCTTCTGATATACTCCACATCCATTCGACTATCATCGCAGATGAATACCTTCATAGGATTACACAATTCAATGGCATCGGCAATGAACTTGTGGACTCTAGGATTCGGGATAGTCAGCAGCTTCCGTAGATTCGCTTCAGTAAGACGCGACTCCAATACGGACATGTATTCATTCACGTAAGCACCTCAACTCAAAACATGAGTTCCCTTTGAGCGCGTAAGCCATGTTCGCAATTTAACATCCGCGCCAGTTGCAATGTCGCGAATAGCTCGTTGTTTTAATCCTTTCTGTATTGTTTGTTAAACTTAGTAAATCACGTCAATCCCTTGGGTAAGAAGGCAAAACTCAAATGCCGGCTAGATGCGTTGGCTCATCTCCACTCTTGATCAGATAGATGATTTTCCAGACTTTGGAGTGTGATTCGATGCTTAAGGAATTCAAGTATGAGGTGCCAAGAATTGAGAAGGGCTATGCCAACCAGACCCTCTATATCAATTTGAGTGATAATACCATACAGATCAGACCCGTTGACGAGAAGATGAAAGAAACATTCACAGGGGGAAAGGGGTATGACCTCTGGCTGATGTGGAACGGACTTCCAAAGGACCGCGTTGTGAAATGGGATGAACCAGAGAACGAGATTTGTATTGCCAGCGGTCCCTTGGGCGGAGTGACTCAGTACCCTGGGGCTGGCAAATCAATTGTGACGACTATTTCTCCAATGACAGGCATCCCGATTGATAGCAACGTCGGGGGTTATTTTGGACCACATCTGAAGTTCTCTGGATTTGATGCTATTGAGATTCAGGGCAAAGCCGAGAAAGATGTCTATGTGCTCGTTGATGGGGATACAGGCAAGATTGAGATTCATGATGCTTCAGACCTTCCCCAAACAGCCTATGAGATAACTCGAGTCCTGACTGAGCGACACACTGCCAAGGAAGGGAAAGACATCTCTGTTGTAACAGTCGGGCCAGGTGGAGATCATGCCTACATGAGCTGCTTGAACTTCTCTTGGTGGGATATGCGTAGGAATTTGCCTCGCTACAAACAAGCTGGCCGTGGCGGAATTGGAGCTGTCTTCAGAAACAAGAAGATTAAGGCACTTGTTGCCAAGATTGAGAAGATAACACTTGAAATGAATAGTCCTGCAGACATAGAGGCAGTGAAGACAGTTGGTCGTGAGCATTCAAAGGAGATTCTCGACCTCGATCCAAAGCAGAACAGAATGAGAACAGTTGGAACAGGACATCTGCCTTCAATCATGGACGAATTCGACTTGCTCCCTATAAGGAATTTCCGAGCTGGCAGTGATCCAGAAGCAAAGAAACTGTATGGTGAAGTATGGGAGGGCATCTTTACCGACCACTCAAAGGGATGGGACGGCTGCTGGAGACCCTGTGCTATCAATTGCTCACACTGCATCGAGGGCTTCGTACCAAAGAGTGGTCCCTTCAAGGGCAAGAAGGTTGTAGTCGACGGTCCCGAGTATGAAACCATTGCTGGTTGTGGCTCAAACATAGGGGTCTTTGACCCACATTACGTGGCTGAGCTCAATTTCTACTGCGACGCATATGGCATAGACACCATCAGCTTTGGGACCACATTGGGTTTCGTCATGGAACTATTTGAAGAAGGCTACATCAATGAGAAGGTTACTGGCGGTCATGTACTCAGTTGGGGAGCTGCAGAAGCGGCTCTTGCAGTTTTACATGAGATTGCCGAGGGGAGAGGTTTCGGCGGCGAGCATTTTGGCAAAGGTATTGCCTATCTGAAGAAGCACTTCGCAGATGTCTATAATGTCGACGCTCAGCATATGCAAGACATTGGCATGGAACACAAGGGTCTCGAATATTCAGAATATGTCACTAAGGAGAGCCTCGCTCAACAGGGGGGGTACGGTCTAACTCTCAAGGGGCCACAGCATGACGAGGCTTGGCTCATTTTCCTTGATCAGGTGCACAACTATATACCTACATTTGAGGACAAAGCAGAGGCATTGCATTACTTCCCAATGTGGCGGACTTGGTTTGGGCTGAATGGGTTGTGCAAATTGCCGTGGAACGACGTTGTGCCAGCTGACAATACAGACACAGATGAACCTGCAAAGGTTCCTGGACACGTTGCATTCTATGCTAGATTCTTCAGTGCGATGACAGGAATTGAATCCAAGGCAGAGGACCTCGTTCGTATGAGTGAGCGAGTCTACAATTTCCAACGCATCTTCAACATTCGCCAAGGAAAAGGTCTCAGAATTCATGACTCATTCATACCCTACAGAAGTGCGGGCCCTGTTACGAACTGGGAATATGAGAGTCGTCATGAGAGATACGACGAGCAGCTTCGGGAGCTTGGTATCGACATTTCTGGGATGAATACAACTGAGAAGAACAAGGCGCTCAGAGATCATAGGGAAGAAACATACAGACTTCTCACAGATGCGGCATACAAGCGTCGAGGTTGGACTCGCAATGGTGTTCCAACCCTAGAGAAGGTTAAGAAACTTGGACTTGATTGGATTCCCGAGGTTGTCGACATCGTGAAGAAACACGAAGTAAAGGAACCTCCAAAGGATACATTGCCGACTTCTGATGAGGCTTGGACATAGCATATGGACTGTTAATGAGCAATCCCTATCCTACTATTCCATCAAGAGAATTGCACCCTTCTCTTGGTTATTTCAATACACAAATCACGTAAAAATCTAAGGCAGAATGAAACAGTTGACCAGCATGACCTTGTAGTCGATACAAAGTCCTAAATGCTCACTTGACGCAAGCTGTACAATAAAGAGTAATGTCGCGATTCCTTGTGAGCGCGTACTGAGTAGTGGAGGGACTGACGTCGGCTAAATACCAGAAAGCAACCGTCGCTGTTCTAATCTGCTGTCTACTTGTCATCTCAATAGACTCCACACTTCTTTCAGGAAACCACAAAGCTATGATTGCAGGACGACCAGAACCCTACGCCTTCATCTCACAATATGTTCAATCTGATTCCCTCAATTTCAGTTCAGATGATGAGTTCATTACGTGGGCTAATCTAAATGGGTTTGATGGAGATGGATCCTACTATTATCCCTTCTATATCACTGGATTGGATGTTACAGGTATTTCAGTACCCAGTTTGAAGCTATCAAACATTACAAACACCCATTTTATTTTTGATGACTGCATATTCCGAAGCTACGAATGGTATGGTGCAATAGATTTGTCAAACATGTCCAGCGGCGTTTTTACAAATTGCTTTGTATATGGTGCAGTTTTGCTCAACGACACTGCATATTGCGACATTGTGGAGTCATATATCTATGAAGGTGTATATATTGACGACACTATAGACTCAGTATTCGCGAGCAATTGGTTTGATGTAGGAGATGTTTATGTAATTTCAATTCACATAACATCAACGAACGTGTCCTTCTATGATAACATCTTCCTCGGTGAATTGTCCCTCATTTACTGTACGGATTGCTACATTGTTGAAAACTCATTCTACGCTTCCGTACATGATGATGGAATCACCAATGTCTGGGATAGCAATCGGTATTCGGATTACAACGGTGTTGGTGTCTATTTAATACCGGGAGTTGCTGGAAGTATAGATTCGAACCCAGGTATATTGTCATCAGAGACCCCCACTACTTGGTTTCCTGGGTGGACATCATCACCATTACCGACAAGCGGAAACGGAGATTTCAACTCTACAATACCTTTCGACTTCTTTCTCTTGGGGGCAATCTCCTTTGAGATAGGCGTCGTAGTAATGATACTACTCATGAGAAGGAAGCCAGATCAATAGCAAATTGAGAAACAGATCACCTATGAATTGGTGGCAAACTGCAATAACTAGGGTTATGTGCGAGAAATCGCTTAATATTTTAAACATGAACTTCTCACCTACTACGTTGAGCTAGGACCTGCCATTAATGAAAGAATTCCCTCCTGGCACTGAATTTCGATACACTTGGAGACCGTACCAGGCACGTGTCCTCAGTGAGCTTGAAGAATATCTTGATGACAATCGACTCCATGTTGTGGCCGCTCCTGGCTCCGGGAAAACACTCCTGGGTCTTGAAGTCGTCAGACGGCTGAACAGACCATCGCTCATTTTAGCACCTACTCTGGCTATCCGAGACCAGTGGGTTTCACGTCTGGTGGAGTTCTTTTTGCCGGGTACAACAGAAACGCCAAGTTGGATCTCAATTGATATTCATAATCCCAAGTTCTTGACGGTTTCAACATATCAAGGATTATACAGTGCCTGTTCAGGAGCTTTAGAGGAAATGGATTACCTTGATGAGGATCCAGAAATTGACGACGATGAAGACACAAACAATGAAAATGATACGCAATCTTCTGATGCCAAATCCCTCGAGGACAACGTGATAGCCCAACTCAATAAGTTGGATGTGAATACAATTGTTCTGGATGAAGCTCATCATCTCAGATCAAATTGGTGGCGGTGCCTAACTGGTGTTATTCGAGGATTAAAAAAGAGCACTGTTCTTGCCTTGACTGCAACACCGCCGTATGACGTATCTTTGTTTGAATGGGAACGATACATGCAATTGTGTGGACAAGTGGACGCTGAAGTTTCTGTACCTGAACTGGTCCAGGAAAATAATCTCTGCCCTCATCAGGATCTTGTGCTTTTTACCTATCCTAGTCTTATTGAAGGCAGCAAACTAAAGGAATTCAAAGTAGCTGTGGAGAGTTTTGTCAAAGACATTGAATCAGATGATGAATTCCTGGAGGAAGTAAAGAATCACCCTTGGATGAATGATCCTGAAACCCATGTGATAGAGATACTTGAAGATCCATCATTCTTCTCGAGCATGCTCGTTTACTTAAGGCATCGCAAAGTAACACTGCCGAAGAAAGCCATTGAGCTGATTGCCGGAGAACATTTCGGAATTCCTTGGCTCAATAAGGAATGGCTGGAAACACTCCTTGAGGGAATACTCTTTCCTCAGGATGTTGACCCAAAGGATTTGTCTCCAGCCCTGAAGCGAATAAAGGACAGGCTCCATCGGATTGATGCCTTAGAGCGAAGAGATGTGAATCTTCTGACTACGAGGAAACTAGATGGAGTGCTGAAACGAAGTATCACGAAGCTATATGCAATTCAAGCAATCGTATCGATGGAACTCAAGGCGCTTGGTGAAAATCTAAGGATGGTAATCCTGACGGATTACATACGTAAGGCCTATCTCCCGAAAAATGAACACGACCTTCCTGAACTGGATAGAATTGGAGTCGTGCCAATCTTTGAAGAGATTAGACGGTCAAATCTTCAATGGATCAAGCTAGGAGTGCTAAGCGGTTCATTGATTATTATCCCTAGCGAATCCAAAGACCTCCTCCTAGAATGCGCGGAAGATTGCGAGATTCAACCAGATTCTGTTTCAATCCAGCCAACCGCAGACCCAAAATATTCTTCTATCACAATGAAGGGAGTGGATAGGCAGAAGGGAGTGCAACTCATAACTGAGCTCTTCTCGAAAGGAGGCGTGAATGTTCTTGTTGGCACGAAATCGCTCCTCGGAGAAGGGTGGGATGCACCATCCATTAATTCTCTTGTTTTGGCAAGCTTCGTGGGCTCCTACATGCTATCAAATCAAATGCGAGGTCGTGCTATAAGGACCGATCCTCATCAACCTCACAAGACATCCAATATCTGGCACCTGATCTGTGTCGAGCTTGACTCTGAAAATCCTGGAAACGACTACCGGATAATGGAAAGGAGATTCAAAGCGTTTCTTGGCATTTCATTTGTAGAATCTGTTATTGAGAATGGCTTTGGTCGACTGGGTGTTGGAGTCCCACCATTCGATAAGGAAGAAATCAGAGAAATTAACACATCTATGACCACAAAGGCAAAGGATAGAGAAGGGCTGCGATTGGCATGGGAAACTTCTCTCAAGCGAGGAGAGGAAGGAATCAGACTGATTGAGGAAGTAACAGCAAAGAAAGCTCGACTTCCCGTTCCGCGAGGCTTCGTTTTTAGAAATACAATCGCAGCACTCAGCTGGGAGGTGTTCTTGATCTTTGGGTTCTTTGTAGCTAGGCAGATATTCTCATGGGTTGTGCCAATTGGGAACCTAGGGTTGTCTCTCCTTTCATTCCTTCCAATGCTAGGATTCCTCATTTTCATTCTGAGATTCGCACCAAAAGCACTGAAGGCACTTTGGCTTTTTGTGATGCATGGCCCTATCAGATCTAGTCTCGCTCAGGTGGGAAAGGCAGTGTTAGCAACTCTCTGCGAGGTTCGCATAGTCAGGACGCCCATTGAAGAGATGAGAGTTGTTGTGGAAGAAGGCAAGAGAGGGGAAGTCTTCTGCCATGTGGAGGGTGGTACAAGAAGAGAGAGGGCAACGTATCTCAATGCTCTGGGTGAAGTGCTTGGTCCAGTTGAATCTCCCCGCTACCTACTTCTAAGAAAGTCAATGCTAGGCAAGTCATTTGTGAGACAGGACTACCATAATGTACCTGATATACTAGGCAGCAGGAGAGAATCAGCTGAAGCATTTGCCAAGCAATGGAAAAAGTATGTAGGGGAGATGGACCTTATCTATACCCGGAACAAGGAAGGCCGTATTGCTCTTCTTAGAGCTCGCAATCATTCGCTTTCAGCCGGTTTTCGTCCTCGCTCTGAGAGAATTAGTCGTTGGAAGTAGAAATCGCTTTCATCCAAGATATAGAGCTGCTAATCCGATATCTTGCGTTTAGCCCATCTTTTCGAAGATAGACCGTATAGGAATGCAAGTTCAACTGTAATTCCAGTTGCGAGTAATGCATCAATGATTAATGACGAAGCTAGGTCTTGTGAGTAGGGAGATGCAAGTATATCCATGATATTGCTTGATGCAAGAGTAGTAGTAAATGTTCCC
>JBHLQK010000080.1:3138-12572 GCA_048884925.1 Candidatus Thorarchaeota archaeon | reverse complement strand
CCGGTTCAAATCCGGCCGTCCCGACCAATTCTCATTCTTCATGATGATTTTTGCTTCGACAATTGCCGAATTTCACAAACCTAATAAAAGTATCCGCGGATAGTAGACGGAAGAGAATCCGTAAAGAAAACCTCAGCGATGAGCTAAATTCCTTGGTCCTTCATGACAAGGCTGGTCCAACTTAGGGTGTACATGTTCACCAGGGCCACTGATGAAGTCCAAGATTGCGAGTTGGCTATGGAGGCATGAACTTCATGCCATGGGGCGAATCGGATAAGATTACATTAGACCCTGTCAGGGTTGCGGTCCTGGGCGCAGGACATGCGGGCAGAGGGCTTGTTAGTTACCTCTCTATGTGTGGAATTGATGTCGTTCTCTACAATCGAACAATTGGGAATGTCAAAGGGATATTGGATAGAGGGGGTATTGATATCCATGGTATTGTTGATGCATTTGCACCAATTCCGCTAGTCACAGACGACATGGCTTCAGCAATTGTTGGTAGGAACCTTCTCATTGTCACAGTTCCAGCCCAAGCACACCCATTTTTCGCTAAGACCATGGGCCCCCATCTAGAAAAAGGTCAGACTGTGCTTCTAATGCCAGGCAGGACTGGCGGTGCCCTCGAGTTTGCAGGAATTTTGAGAGCAAATTCATACGGCGATGGCACTTTGCTGGGAGAGGCACAGACATTCAGTTTTGTGTCCAGAACCACCGGACCCGGTTCAGTATTAATTTCCAAGATCAAGAATAGTGTTGAAGTAAGTGCATTTCCGGCGAGTCGCAATCATCAGCTTATGAAAGTTCTCAACCAGCTTCCGCTCACATTTCAGATAGTTGATGATGTCATGGACACTAGCCTCAACAATATGGGCGCAATGTTACATCCAACTCCCACTATTCTCTGTGCTGGTCTCTTAGAGTCAAAGAAAGGTGGATACAACCATTATCATGATGCCATCTCTGAGACCGTAGGAAGAATGATAGAACGAATGGATGCTGAAAGAATCGAGGTTTCACAACAGTTTGTGTCACAGCCTGTACCCCTTCTGGAATGGCTAAGAAGCACTTACGATGCTGAAGGGCGTACGCTGTGTGAATGTATCCGGAGTATTGACACCTATGACGGAGTTGGTAGTCCTTCATCCTTGGACCACCGTTATGTATTGGAGGATGTGCCCACAGGTCTTGTACCTATCTCTCACTTCGGCAAACTAGCTGGAGTTGAAACCCCTGCTATAGATGCAGTAATCAACATGGCATGCCAGCTCTATGAGCTTGATTTCTGGAAGAATGGACGAAATCTTGAAACTCTGGGTTTAGAGGGACTGAGCCCAACCGAGGTTGGAGAATATGTTAGGACAGGAATCATACCTGACTCATATACTGACCACCCTGAGATTTGGGACATTTTTGGACTGGAGGTCGACGAAACTTGAGAATCTTGGGAGCTGCCATCGGAAGCTGTGTCCATGTAGCTGGTGTTCTTAGATTCTTATCCCTTGCAGAAAAGGAGGGGCATGAAACTCTCTTCTTAGGACCTAAAATCGATATTGAAAATTTGATGGAACAGACAAAAAGATACAACCCCGATGTTGTTGGCGTGAGCTACCGACTTACAGCGGCCAGTGCCGTGGAGCTGTTTGAGGATTTGAGGAGAGCTGTGACAGAGAATAATCTAGCAGAAAAGAGATGGATCTTAGGCTGTACAGCACCATTAAAGCCCATTGCAGAACGAACTGGCCTGTTTGAAGTAGTATTTACTGGCTTTTCCACTGATGAAGATTCACTAGCCTTTCTCAGAGGCTACTCACAAAATCAAGTGGATGAGAAGAACCCTCAGGACTTGATGACACGAATTGCAATCAAGAGTCCAATACCCCTCATTCGTCATCATTTCGGTCTACCATCACTAGAAGAAACAGTAGACGGAGTGGCAAGGATAGCAGAAGCCTCAGTCTTGGATGTGGTTTCCATAGGACCTGATCAGAATGCCCAAGAACACTTCTTCCGACCAGAGGAGATGAATGAGCTCCTTATAGGCGACGGAGGAGTACCACTTCGAGAAGCTGAGGACCTACAGAAACTCTTCGAAGCTTCTCGAAGAGGCAATTATCCCCTCTTGAGGTGCTATAGCGGCACTCGTGATTTGCTGTCTTGGGCAAAATTACTGAGGGACACAATAAACAATGCTTGGTGTGCTACACCTCTGACGTGGTATAGCGAATTAGATGGAAGAAGCAAAAGACCCCTTGAGCAGGCAATGCTTGAGAACCAAGCAAACCATCGATGGCATGCGAAACACGATATCCCTCTTGAAATCAACGAGTCTCATCATTGGAGCTTGAGGAACGCTCATGATACTATTGCAGTTGCAATGGCATTTCTGTCAGCCTACAACTCCAAAGTAGTTGGTATTAGACACTATGTTTCGCAATATATGCTAAACACTCCCCTTGGAACATCTCCCAAGATGGACCTTGCCAAGATGCTCGCGAAGATAGAACTGATCGAGTCATTACATGATCACAGCTTTCTATCACTAAGGCAAGTTAGACCAGGACTCTTCTCCTATCCGCCAGACCTTGATTCGGGCAAAGGCCAACTCGCATCTTCAATCTATTCAGGAATGATGTTGAAACCCCATATAGTGCATGTAGTTGGATTCTGTGAGGCAGACCATGTTGCAACACCAGAAGAAGTCATTGAGAGCTGCAAGATTGCACGACGGGTTATTCACGACTGTCTTCTTGGAACTACGAATCCACTAGATGACAAGGACGTTCTGAAACGAAAGAACGAACTCGTGAAGGAAGCCAAGGTGCTTATCGCCGCAATTAATTCACTTGGTGATAAATCCTCAACGAATCCTCTAATTGAGCCCATAACATACGTGCGAGCAGTCAAAATGGGGTTATTGGATGCCCCACATCTGAGAAACAATCCAATTGCCAAAGGGCAGCTCAGAACCAAAATGATTGATGGTGCATGTGTTGCTGTAGACCCTGATTTAGGGGTTGCAATTAATGAAAATACTAGACTAAGACAACTTGACCTTGAAATAGAACCTAAAGAAGCATCGAGCTTGCCTTATTTCAGCAGATTCTGATGTTTCATATTCATATCATATGAAGACAAGCAGGCTATCTAGACTGAAGATTCATCGGTTGCCAGTTCAAACCCGGCCATTCCAACTACTTTTTTCCCCATCTATTCTCCATTCCTAAACCAACTTCCTAATAAGGGACTATACTATCGTTAATCTTGAGGGAACGATATGAAGCCTACTGAGATTGTGAAGGATGTTTACTGGGTTGGTGCAATTGACTATGATGTACGGAATTTTCATGGATATAGCTATACTACTCATCATGGAACCACGTATAATGCCTATCTCATAGTTGGCAAGAAAGTCGCACTAGTCGATGCAGTTCTTGGTTCTTTTTCTGAAGAAATGATTTCCAGAATATCAGATATCATCGATCCAAAGGAAATTGATTACATGATTTCAAATCACACCGAGATGGACCACTCCGGTTCAATACCTGATGTGCTCAGAATCATGAAGAACGCAAAGCTTGTTTGTACCTCTAAGGCTGTAGAGGAACTCAAGAAGCATTACCCAGATGGGTGGGACATCCAGACGGTGAAGACTGGGGATGAGATAGACCTCGGAGGAAAGACTCTGAGATTCTATGAGGCTCCAATGTTACATTGGCCGGAGTCGATGTTCACGTATTATGTAGAAGAGGAAGTACTATTGCCAAACGATGCCTTCGGACAACATTATGCAACTGAAAGTCGATTTGCTGATGAGGTTGACCAGTATATTCTCTGGAAAGAAGCCGAGAAGTACTATGCGAACATTCTGTGGCCATTGAGTCGAATGGTACAACGGAAGATCGAAGAAGTGATAGAGCTCGGCCTTCCAATAAAAATCATCGCACCTTCCCATGGTCTAATCTGGCGAAAAGACCCTCTTCAAATTGTAACAAGATACTTGGGGTGGGCGAAGGGAGAACGAACAGAAGACAAAGTAATAATCACTTGGGACACAATGTGGCAAAGCACAACAAAACTAGCACGTGCAATCGCAGAAGGAATTAGTAGTCAAGGATTAACTCCCCTATTGAAACTCATACCACATAGTGATCGAAGCGATATAATGGCAGAGCTTCTAGAGGCAAGAGGAATACTTGTTGGCAGCTCCACTCTTCACAATGACATTCTACCAACAGTTGCACCAATTCTTTCGGATTTTGAGGTTCTGAAACCAAAGGGCAAGAAAGCAGCTGCATTTGGATCCTATGGATGGGGCGGAGGTGCTGTAAAGAAAATCCAAGAGTCAATGGAACAAGGCAAGATGGAGATTGTTATGGACCCTTTCACAGCAAAGTGGGTCCCTACAGAAGAAGAACTCAAACAGGCCTATCAATTCGGAGTGGAATTTGCAAAGAAGGTGAAATAACACTTGACAGATTCAGAAGTGGAATATGATGTTGCTATTGTGGGAGGAGGCCCTGCAGGCCTATCTGCAGGAATCATAGCTGCTTACAAAGGTCTCAAGACCATTGTATTTGAAGGAGGGACCTGGGGCGGTCTTCTATCAACAATTTACCCGTATAAGTTTGTATTCAATTACCCCGGCACTCCAAAAGTCCTAGCCAAACATCTTGTTTCGGAATGGGTCCGTCAAGCCGCCGACTTGGGAGTTCTTCTAGTCAAAGAACGGGTGACGGAAATCACTAAGGATCGAAATGTAGTCACTGCTGAACGTGAATACAAATCAAAAGTCGTAATCATCGCAACTGGCATGCGTCCAAACATATTAGGAATACCTGGCGAAGTTGAATTATCCAGAAAGGACCGCGGCGTGTTTCCATATCTGACAGAGCCTGAATTGTTCCGTGATAAAAGGGTACTAGTTGTGGGTGGGGGTGATACAGCACTTGATGCCGTTGTAGATGCGCACAAGGTGACTAATGAGATTTGGATTGCACACAGGAAAGATGAGTTCAGGGCAGCTGAAACAACTGTTGATAAAATTCTAACTGAAAAAATGGCTGAGGTCCTATACAACACCGAACTTCTTGAGATTAAAGGGGACTCAGAAGTTGAAGAAGTTGTCCTTCTCAATAATCAGACTGGCAAGAAGTATAACATGCCCATAGATCGTGTGATAATCGCTATAGGTCTAATCCCAAATACGGAAGTGTTTGAACACCTAGGTCTGAAAATGAATGGACACTTTGTTGTTGTGGACGATGAAATGAGAACTAGCGTCGAAGGTATTTTCGCAGCTGGAGACATTATATCAGTATATCAGCTAGCTTCAGTTGCTGCAGCTCAAGGCGCACTAGCTGCTCACAATGCCTACAAGTATATCCGAAAACCATACTGGTCATAAATCTCATCGACATCTAATTCAGTTAATTACTGATTACGCATGCTTCTGTAGAAGATTTCACAAGCACACTTCTTACATTCACTTTCAAAACCGTCATGGTTTTCACGATTGTGTCCGCATGTACAAAGGTCGTATGAACTTGTACTCATTTCTTCGCCTCTTTAAATTCATCAAGAGAAAGAATATCCTCTTCCGTCCTCAAGCTCAAATCCGAATCCTTCTCTTGTCCTTCCTCTTTAGCTGATTTTCCCAACATTTCTTGCTGCGTCATTTCCAACATTCTATGAGGTCCGTATCCGTTCTTCACTTGGTTTCTCCTATATCCAACCTTAGAATTGATTTTCATTTTTTCCATTCTTAATATCCTGCTCTTATGAGAACAACTAGCTCACATATTGAATCTGTGATTCTTGAAAAACAGACACTCCAAATACCAGAGCAAAGACTCTGGTCCCATGACATTCTTTGTTAACCTGTCTCTTCCATTCTCACTTTGTGCAATAGGTTACCCTCGTCAGGGTTAATAAACTTGGGCATTTGCATTCAAGAGCATTATTTTGCGGTTTCAGGTGCTTGATGTCTAATCCGAATTTTTAGTTGTATTCCATGACTAGAAATCGGTGACAAATGCGATTCCAAGGGAACGAACAAGCTCTTTGTATCGATTACGAATTGTGACTTCTGTAACGTGTGAAACTTTTGCTATCTCCCTTTGTGTACGCTTGTCTTCTTCAAGTATGCCAGCTATGTACAGGGCAGCCCCCGCAATCCCACCAGGGTCTTTTCCTATAGTTATTCGCCCTTCTCTTGCTTGTTTTATTATCTCAGTAGCCTTCCTTACAGTTTTTCCCTCAAGTCTAAGATCCGAGGATAACCTTGGTATCAAGTCTTCCGCAGATGCAAGCGGCACATCAACATTGACTCGAGATATAACCAATCGTACAGCTTGACTAATCTGCTTTCTATTAGTCCTTGCTTCATCCACAATCTCGTCGAGTCGTCTTGGAATTCGGTGAATCCGACAAGCTAAGTAGATTGATGCTGCAACTACTGACTCAATACTTCTACCTCTCACCAATCTCTTTGCCAGGGCTTTTCTATATATCAGAGCAGCAGTTTCTCTGGCTTCACGTGGAATTCCAAGCTGCGAGGAGAGTCTTTCCATCTCACTCATTGCAATACCAAGGTTTCTATGGTGAGAACTATGAACCCTACTTCTGATATGCCACTTTCGCATTCTGTAAATAGCTGCACGGGTATTAGTTGTGAGCGTCCTACCACTTGCATCCTTGTTTCGCCAATCAATTATAGTTGAGAGTCCCTTGTCTGCTATGCTGAGTCTCATTGGTGCCCCTGTTCTTGATCTAGCATCCCTTTCTTCTGTAGTGAAGGCTCTCCACTCAGGCCCATTATCAACAATCCGGTCTGATGCCACAAGCCCGCATGAAGTGCAAATATTCTCTCCACGAGCATAGTCCTTGGTGAACGAGCTCTCTCCACAGCCCATACATACAACTCTTTTGTCTATTCGAGCTCTCTTGATTCCAGCCATATTTGCCATGTCTATCTTCTCCTAATCTACTCCTAGCGAACGTTCTTCTTCAAATGCTGTTCAGAGCAAAAGCAAGACATTTCGGGATTCGTACAATGGGCCTATCAATGCAATATAATTGCCCAGATAGTCATTACAAAATACGACCGAACCTTTTCTCTACTTAATCTCTCAATCAATGCTCCAGTATCAATCTATGCTTATAAGTGGGTTCCTTTGCCTTGTAAGGAGAAGCCTGTCATTTTTCCACTTATGGGACATAGTATCCATTTTTCTCAAGAATTATTTTCACTTTCCAAGCAACAACCTCCTCTATCTGTAGACTCCTCGGTTGTCGGGCTAAATTCGACTATCCCGACCGTTCTTTCTTTCATTAATTCAGAAACTCTGTGACTTCATCCACAGTCAGTCTGGGTCTAGGACCTGGAGTGACAGCTGGCCAGCCCACCGTTATGGCTGCCAGCAATTTCCATGATTTCTTGAAGTATTTCATTATTGCATTGTATGTGTAGAAGATGTCGCCAATCCAGCATGTTCCAAGACCCAATGAGTGTGCTTTGAGAAGGAGATTCTGAATCGCGGCTGCAACACTATGAATCTCGGTTTCCCAGCCGAACTGATTCGTGTTCCAGACGACTATCACCACAGGAGATTCTTCCATCATCTCACATGATCCATACGAAGAACCCACATCAAAGTCAAGCTTCCCGAGTCTATCTCGATAAAGATCTGTGAATCTGTCCTTTGAATCACCAGACAACACAGTAAATCTCCATTGCTGCCCATTCTTTGCACTTGGGGCAAATGTTGCGGCTTCAATAATCTGTCTAATCAAGTCTTCAGGAACTTGGTCTTTCCTGTAATCCCTTATGCTTCTTCTTCCTTTGATAGCCTCATCAATGCTCATTGTCATAATGGATCCTCAGTCCGTGAAACCTCTAATCTAACTTGAACTCGGAATGCACGAGTAACTAGAGTGAAATTTCTGGGTTCTTAGCTTAAGAATGCTCTACTTTGTCAACAACTTCCTTAGGTAGGGGGATAGCAAATGTGCACTCCATATCCCCTTTCAGAACTGACTTGACCATCATCACTTCCAACGATTGATCAAGAGCTACTTCCCATGGCTGTTTAGTGAAGCCACCACTGCAATAACAGAAAGAGGACGGGACATCCATCTCGTCATCCAAAATCGTTTCTCGAGCCCAAGCACAATGACATGCATAGTATCGTTTCTTTTTCTCATCTGTTTCATCAAGATAGTGCTTCGTGAGATAGGGAATTTTAGTGTGAACAATCTTGTCACCGTCGCGCATGCCACTTAGCATGTCCGGACGACTCTTGACATACTCAACCACATCATCAGTGATTTCCTGATTGAAGAATAGAGTTCCATCATCCCTGTGTTTCTCCAGCTCTGCAATGGCATTCTCTCGTTTCTTGGCAATGTACTCATCAATGTCCTTGGCTGCGAGGAACCTCTCCCGTTCCTGTTTATACCACTCTTTCGGTATTCCGTGTGCAGTACCAACTAACGCCTTCTTGCAGTCTTCAGAGTCAACCAAGGTCTTCATTCGGTCTAAAACGGTCTTCGTGATTTTCGGTTTCTCAGCAGATGGCAGTCCAAGTGGCGCTTCTATCCCCTCAAAGACCTCATCTCTCCTAGACTCACCTGCGGTTTCTCCCAATCTTTCACGTAATACATCCATGACCTCTGCCCCGTCAATCAACTCAAGGACTGCAAGGTAGAGGTTCATGTTCTTCACAAAGTATCCATATCTGGACAGCGCAAGGTAGTTGTCATAGGTATTGATGCCCTCTTCAATGAGTATCTTGGAGAACTTGTTCACTTCTAGAGATGTGGCCGTCTGTAAATTCCTCTTCGACTCCTTGAGGAATTCCTCAAATCTCTCAACCATAGCAATCGCAGGTCCAATCTTCTCCTCGGGGACTGGCTGCTCTCGATCTGTAAGATATGTACGATAGCCTTCTTTATCCAAATGCCGCAACCTCCAGTAATTCGGACTATCATTTGCTACTTTATCAAGACAACGACCAGAGCAACCCTTCTAGAAACGAGTTCTACGTCACTTTGGCGCCATTTGGGAGTATTACGTTGTTAATACAGGTGCTTTAGTACCCTAATCCGGAACGAAATATTGGTGGATTGTCAAGATGGACAAGTTAGAGGCCAAGATAAAGCACGGTCTAGAAGACAAGGGGATTCCTTGCCAGTCAGTATACAGGATTCCCGATCCCGACGACCCTCGAGTTCTAATAGCCTTTAGTTCAAACGGAAACCACAGGCTGACTCCGATGAAGATCGAACGTGTCTTGAACTCGCTAGGAGTCGGTGAGTTTCAAGTTCCAAAGGAATTTCAGCGTTTGAGTGCTGCATTTTTGCACCTAGAAGTGGCAATGGGCGCAAAGACCGAGAAGCCTGCATCAGTTCGTGCAATGTGATACGCCACGTTT
>JBHLQK010000080.1:0-3038 GCA_048884925.1 Candidatus Thorarchaeota archaeon | reverse complement strand
TCAAACGCAATTCGTCCTGCAGTAATTGGGATGATGCGAACATTGGCAGGTGAAGTCGGTTCAGACGGAGTTCGCGTGAATGCTGTATGTCCTGGATATATTCACACCGCCAGAGTTGAGCAGCTGATGGAAAGCAACAAGGCTGCAATTGACAGTATAGAGGCAAGGATACCACTTGGTCGGATGGGCAAACCGGACGAATTTGGTGCAGTCTGTGCTTTCTTACTAAGTCCTTTGGCCAGCTATATACATGGTGCACTACTTCTGGTAGATGGTGGTCTATACCAAGGAATGATGTAATACAATTCATAGTCTAAGGTCAGAGGGATCTACCTCTCCTAGTCTAATCAATGCAGTTCTGGCGTAGTCACGAGTCTGTTCATCCGAGTCATTTTTGAGTGTTTGCAGACTAGCGGCAGCGGGAGGATAGGGAGAAACACCCATCGCCCATGAAGACACGCGTCTGACATCAACGTCATCTGATGATAGAAGCTCGGCAATTGCTCTCAAGATAATCTCTGAACGCCTCTCAATGACCAGCCGAACCAGTCGGACCTGCTCTTTTGGTTCGCTTCTAGATATAGCATCGGCCAGTCCTTGTAGGGCCCGAGAGTCATCCATGTCTCGAAGTGCCCTTATTGACCAATCACGGACACCTTCATCATCATCCTCAAGGGCCGCCAGCAGACAACAGATCGACTCAGGTGATTTCATGTTGCTTAATGCCCATGCAACAGAACGTCTAATCTCGGACTCAGAATCGCCAAGAAGTGTGCACAGAGCGCCAATGCTTTCATCATCAAGTACCCTTGTGAGTGCGTAGACTGCTTCTTTTCGTATTCCTATATCGTCTGAAGAGTTTCTTGCTAACTTCCGAAGCACTCTTCCATAGCTTCCGGGATCACTACTTCCTAAGATATGGACCGCCCATTTTCTGACTTCAAACTCCTCGCTTGTATTCTCCAGTATCTCTAGCACCTGACTGTTAAGTGATTCAACCCTAGTCCTATAAGCTGCTTGTAGGCCTCGAATTCTGACTCGTGAATCGGCATCACTGACCGCTCTCTCAAGGATTGGTATGGAATGTTTGTGTGGTAAGAAGTCCACAACGTCAAGAAATCGCTGCTTTAATGCAACAGCATCACTGGGAGCAGTATCCCCAAAAACCTTCGTGACAGCTTCCGTGAAGTCTTCTGGATGTGAATTGATGTAGTCTGCAACCTCCCGTAGACGATTTGCCGTTCCAGAGTCCTCAAGGAGTTCAAGAATGGACATGATATCGCTAAAACCGTGCATTATGCTTGTTACCTTTTTGCATGGCGCATTTCAATAGATTTTGAAGGCATCTACATTGGGCTTTCTCCAAGATTCCTTCCCTGGGTTATACTCAAGAACATTGTAGTATGCAGCCATTTGGAGTGCAATAGAGTTCGCTATAGCTTGACCAAGCGGGCTTCCAAACGTGAGCTCTTCAGGTGTATAGAGATGATATACATCCATTTTCAGTGTTTCAATGAGTGCTTTGAGGTATCTATCATTCCTTGCTTCTCGAGGACTGTCAGTGATCAGGAACGCACAGTCTCCCTGATTGATTGCTAGGACATGGTGATGTCGAAAGTCCTCCCATAGTGCGGCATTGCTCTGAACGACGCCATATTCATTGAATTTCATCATCCCGATTTGCGCTGCGACATAGTTGGGGCCATCAGATATCATGTAGAGTGGCTTTCTAGGGATGACAACTTTTGAGCTTTCTCTACCCACTTTTTCAGCCCACCTTAACATCTGCTTTCCATTACTTCTTAGTTGATGCAAATCTCTGTGGATGTGGGAGCCTGGCATCGATTGATGTTCCACTGCCACCTTCAAGAGATATGCCATTGCTGTTGTTGTCGCTGATGAGGGACTTATGTTATGCGAACTTACTCCAGATCTGGTCAACCAAACAAAATCCACGAGTTTTGATGCAATCCCTTGCTCATTATCTGTTAGTACGATAGTCGTTGCCTCTCCGGATTTGGCAATTCTCAACGCATCTAGTGTGGTAAGACTTCGTCCAGAGGCTGATACACCAATAACAACACAGTCTTTGTTCAGCTGAATCTTCGAAATCTCTGTTGGCGATAGTGATATTGCATTGAGGCCAACCCGCAAAAGAGCCCACTTTCCATACTCAGCCACGGCATACGAGTCTCCACAGCCAGTAATGATGATCAATCGCTTATCTTTCAAAATATCCCCATCACTTTTGCCCACCATTGCCAAAGTATCTGCTATCGAATTCTCCTGTTTCTTGATTGCATCATAACACGCGTCAAGGAACTCTGTCATTTGTCATCATTTCCCCTATAACATATCTACAATTGGTGGTGTGTGCCCCATCATTCTAATCAATCCCGCAATCAAGCCACGATGATGGATCTCATGAGTTGCTAGATGCACGAGTGCTTTCTTTACCGTGAAGCTGATGGTGGCATCGGGCCATCTCACCCTCTTCAAATGATGAAGATCATCTGTTCTCAGTTTCGTCAGGTATTCTCTTGTGCCCTTCTCAACTTCTGCCCATGCATCAGCTACACTGCCTAAATCTGGATAATGACTAGACTCCAGCCACTCCATCTCCTCATCCTTGAGGATAGAAAGCCAATACATTTCCGTGTTTACCAGATGGACTAAGATGTCCCTTATTGAGCCCCAACCTACTCCATGATTTCGATTGAAGTCATCGTTAGAGAGCGGCTTTAATGAGTCAATAATGGCCCTTCTGACAGCAAAGTTATGTTCAAAGAGCATCTCAATACAGGACATCATGTCCTCTGAGTTTAGCAGACCCCCTTATCTGAGTCGCGATAGATGAATTGCATAGATTTGCATATCTATGGAGCAGTATGTTGCAGAATTGCTTGAAGTATCTGTGGTACTTTTTCAACTGGGAAGCTGTGTCCCATCCCCTCGATGATTAACAGATTTGCGTCTGGTATGCTCTTAGCAGTATCCTTTCCACCTTCGACTGGAACCAACGGGTCGGCGCTACCATG
>JBHLQK010000079.1:0-12753 GCA_048884925.1 Candidatus Thorarchaeota archaeon | reverse complement strand
CTCAGGAATTCCATATACGAGAACACCCCCAGGTTTGTGAAGAGCCTCGTATATGGTGACATCATAGCCCATCTTGATTAGGTCACCAGCACACGTGAGTCCAGCTGGGCCTGATCCAATGACCGCCACTTTCCTCCCATTCTTTGGCATCATCTCCGGAAGAGGTTCTCCATGGGCACGAGCGTAGTCAGCAACAAATCTCTCAAGTCGTCCTATGGCTATTGGCTCATTCCGGATTCCATAGATGCATGTTTCTTCGCATTGGGTTTCTTGAGGACAGACTCGTCCGCAGACTGCAGGAAGGCTGTTTGTTTCCTTAATTTTCGCAGCAGCGCCCATGAAGTCACCCTCACGAATAAGATTGATAAATTCCTTTATTGACACCTCAACAGGACACCCGCTAATGCATTTCGGGTCGCGACACTGCATGCACTTGTTGGCTTCCTCTATCGCCTGTTCAGCAGAATAGCCTAAGGCAACTTCGTCAAAATTCTGGATTCTCTCTTCTGGGGGCTGTTCTGGGATTGGAACCTTCTTAGTTGGAGGCTTCCGCTCACGCTTTCCGCCGGGTTTCTTCTCCCCGTTCTCAGTCACTATGTGGCCCCTCCTGCTGTCTCATCCAGAACTCGTCTGACACCTTCTCCTTATCCACATAAGCATTGAGCCTGGATAGCAATTCATCGAAGTCCACCTTGTGACCATCGAACTCCGGTCCGTCAACACAGGCAAATCTCATCTGGCCGCCCACAGTAATACGACATGCGCCGCACATGCCAGTTCCATCCACCATGATGCTGTTGAGGCTCACAATTGTGGGAATTTCAGCTGATTCTGTGGTCTTTGCCACGAACTTCATCATGATTGCAGGACCAACTGCAAAGACAAGGTCAATTTGCCTACCTTTCTGAATGAGGTCCGAAAGGACTGTTGTGCCGAAGCCATGGATGCCGCAGCTTCCATCATCAGTGGTGACGTAAGACTCGTCTGCAATCCTTTCCATCTCATCACGAAAGACAAGAAGATCTGCTGTTCTGGCGCCGTTTATGGTAATCAAGTAGTTGCCTGATTCTTTGAAAGCTCTGGCAACTGGATAGACTATTGCAGAGCCACAGCCACCCCCAATTGCAACAACAGTGCCAAATCTCTTATGAGCCTCTGAGCGACGGCCCAAAGGACCCACGAAGTCGAGGATGCTATCACCCTCCTCAAGACTGCCCAAGAGCTTGGTCGTTTTACCAACCTCCTGAAACACCAGCGTTATAGTTCCCTCATCTCGATTGAAATCCGCAACCGTGAGAGGGATTCGCTCTCCTGTTTCGTCTACTCTAACTACGACAAATTGGCCCGGCTCGCAGACTCGTGCTACTTTGGGCGCTTCAACCACCAGTTTCTTCACAATGGGATTGAGGACTTCTTTGGCGAGTATCCGATACATAATGTCCATCACAGCCTCCCTGAGTTATTTGGCTCTGAGGCATAGGCGAAGGCCGAATTGGGCAAGAGATAAGCATTTGGGTAACAGCCCATTGCTGCCGTTGGTCTTCAGCAGGCGTCAATCTATGTATTAAGAAATAGAATAGATTCAAATTCTGATGAGAGATTTTGGGCCCTTGCTAGGAAATCAGAATCCATAGATGGATTGGACCTCTCTGATAACCAACCCAGGGAGCGCATTGATTGACTCCACAGATATTACGGATGCTCCAGCATTCTCAAGCCCTGCGCACGCTTTCTTACTAAGGGAATATCCATTTTGTTCAACGTGAAAAATGAAGTATTTGTGGCTCCTTATAGTGAGCTTATCAATGCTCTTTACTAGTCGGTCCCAATTTGCCACTTCTGCATCAGTAATCATGAGAACCATGACACCTGAGCCAGCCCGGTCACAAGCCTCCTCAATTTGCTTCACTGGGGCTACAGTTCCTCCTCCTTGATAGACAAGCAGGACTCTTTCCAGGTCGCGCCTGTTTTTGGTCCAGTCACACTCTCTCGTACCATCCGAGAAGTTGACTACTGCCACCTTGGCACCCTTTCTCAAGGCAGCGTCAATGGATGCGAATGCTGATACTAGGGCAACATGGTATGGCCCTGATGCGTTTGCCTTCCGCATTGACCATGCCATTGAGCCGCTAGAGTCAATCACAAGCAGCAGGTCCGGAAGAGAGTCAGATTCTAGGTCCCCGTACATCTCTGTCTTGAGCCATCGCCTTGTAGACATATTGGGAACAAGGAAAGGAAATGCCTGCAGGCTCTGAACAACATCCAGCTCTTCAAGAGGATCCCCTAGACGCCACGTTTGAATAGATAGCGGCGTGTTTCCTGCGAGTTTCCTACCGCGCACGTCAAATCTCAGAAGACCGCGGGCTTTTGCCCTGTACCAGAAACGAATCCATTGTTTGCGTTTCGAGTCTATTCCAGCTACTAAATAGACAGACTCAAGGTCCCCAAGGTTTCCACCCCTTTGCTCTACCTCAACCGCTAGGCGCTCCATTTCTTTCTCAAGGTCCTGGTCATCTGCATCCGGCATGCATGATCTGGCGCGGTCGCCATTTCGAATCTCAACTGGATTTCCCATTACAGCATCCACATCAGGTGGAACTAGGATAGATCCTGTGTCCGCGGCCGCAGCTGGTTCAGCAGTTCCCCCACACCCTGCAAGTGGTTCCTCAGCGTCAGGCTGCCATTCAGCTACAATCTTGGCAATTTCCTCAACTGCTTTAGGCCATCTGTTCTCATTATCGATGTATTTCCGACTTACCCGTATTATTGCCTCAGCAGCTTGGTATGTTTCTTTGTCTATACTGACTGTTGATGGGAGTGGAAAGCCCCACATCGCTCGGTAGCAGGAAACAATCAAAAGCCACAGAGAACTATGAGCTTGCCCCATCATGGAAGAGCCATAGATATTGGAGATGATACGAGAATACGTAACGCGCGTGTATCTCTTCAACAAAGCAGAGTCCACGACGAGGTCAGCAAAGAGATTACAGACAAAGAAAGCAGTCGCGTCATTGATATGTCGCCTAGCTCCAGCCAACATCATACCGTTCATCACGGCATCATAAGGGCAAAGCAAGTAATGCTGAATCTCATGGTGGCAGACCGACCTGAGATAGGGTTCAGCCTCGTTCATATCAAGATGTGGAGGAACCCCTGCAGTATTGAGATGAACAGTCCAGTCATCGGTTTCGATATAGAAATAGCTACTAGCATCGTTGGAGTGTTCCACGTGGATATCAGGCAAGGGTGGATAATAGAAATCTGATAGTGCACTTTCCCATGCGCGGCGAGCCACCGGACCCAATGAATCGCTTCTGGACAGACTAGGAACCTGTTTCAACTACTCTCAATCTCCTACTCACTAAGACTTGATTCAATCTCCTGTTTTAGCTCTAAAGCATCTGTTCCGCCTGATATTTCAAGAAAGACTGATGATTCAGCTTTATCACCAGTGACATAGATGACCAAAGTTAGACCATCAGTTCGGACAACCTTTCGCTTTGGTGGATTAAGGGTTTCTTTTAGAATACTAGTCATAGGGGGATATCGCAGACTGATGATGGCCCAGAGCTCTTGCCACTGCTCAAAGGTAAGGGTGAATTGAGAGAGGGTAAGTCTGTGAAGAGCTTCTGACACTCTATTTAGCAGAACACTCCTATTAGGAAAGTCAGTGTCTTTCATCAGCTCACCATGATTTTCAGTCAGCTTGCTCACATCCTTATCCTTGACCCCCTTCTCTATACTCTGAACCATTGTTACATACCGCTTTTTCTTAAGCTCCTTTGCAAAGTCCACATAGTCGATCTTGACTAGAAGGTCACTCTTCCCCATTTCCTTAAGCTCATCAATAGCTTCTTTGGAGGCGCTACCTGTCCGCAGCTTCTCCATCAGCTCAATAGCAGCTTCACGCTGTGCGAATCTGGTTGAAGCGAGTTCCACCAGATGACTTGCAAAGGCGAACCTATCACCGTAGAAAGGAGATCGCTCCATTTCATCACTAGTGAAGCGCGTTCTATGCCAGAAAACGAGTGGAGCCAACGACTTCACAATCTCTACGCCAACTTCGCCAGCTCCCACTAGCCAAGCAGCAGCCTTTGCGTAGCGGTTGAGGTCCTTGGCAGCTCGCACGCTAAGGGGAATTACGACCTTGTTGCAGATGCTCTTTGCCGTATTAAAGTGACAACCATCACAGAGACCAGTTTCAACTGTCAGCTCATGAGTTTGGCTCTTGTCTGTCCGAATGCATGCGCCAAACTCCCTGATTAGCGAACGCATATACTCTGATGCTAATGGTGAAACTGGAACCTTGTCAGCAAGATTCCATATTGTCAAGAGGTCCTCTTCACTGAGGATAGCTGGAACCTGCCACAGCTCATCATATCCGAAAAGTCGCTCGTCTCGAGTTGTGAGAATAAGTTCTAGATCGTTGATGGTTGGCATAGTAATAGGAACAGCGATGCCAAACCTGTCCAGAAAGGGAGGAGCCAGCTCAAATGTTCCAGCATCAGATGGGTTGAGAGTGGCAAACAGACAGTACTCCTCACACTTCTTGACCTCATCATAGTACTTCAGCTCACCTTCGGCAAGCATCGAGAGCAGAATGTTCTGGGCATGAGGAGTTAGTCTATTGACCTCATCAATCATCTTCCAAAAGCCAGTAACAAATTTCCTCCACACCACAACCTCTACGCCATCTTTCATGAGCGGCCCAGGACGTAGCGTAGCCACCATTTTCTCTTCAGTGAGCTGTGGGTGACCTCTCAGCATCCCATCATCAATATCGTCTAAGCTTTTCCCGGTCATCATCCGTCCCAGAAGCTTCACAAGTGTTGTCTTTCCTCCTCCGTGACCGCCGACTAGGAGCATCGCAGAACGTGGCACAAGTGTATTCAAAATACAAGCACCAACAATCTGAGGCACACGTCTTGTCACAACATTGTCACTTGTCCGTGAACGCTCCTTGAACCTAATCGCCAAGTCTGTTGCATGAACGAAGAGACCTCTGCTCTCTACTGTGGTGATTGCGTTCCATACTTTATCCCGGAGGCTACCTGTCCGTTTGCTCATAGAGAATCAGCATGAATGACACAGGACGTGCCTTAATCCTTGCGCATAACCTTGAAAGGACGGCGCGGAATCATGTTGCGTTCGAAGACATTATTTGCAGAAGTTGTCAGGTCTGGCAAGCCTGCCGGAGAGGTAATACTGTGGGAGAAGATGATATCTACGCAGATACTGTCATATTGACAAAGCCTGAAGATCTGGAAACTGACCGACTGGGCCAATATTCTGTCAGAGAGCATGCTAGGATGTTCCATGATTCCATAATCCGTTTTGGCGGGATGGGTGACGACCTGCGCACAAAAGGACTTGCCTTTGGCGGAAAAGTGCTATTGGTTGGGGGAGTGGGTACCGACTTCGAGGAATTTGTCCACTACTTGTCGCGTGAAATTCCCATCAATATCTTGCGTCCTCGATTGGAGAGAATCCTTGGACGACCCGATAGTGTGAGAGAATCAGTCAGCTTCTGGTTCGAATTCGCAAAGAGAAACGCTCCCTGTATTCTATTCCTTGAGAGAGTAGAGTATATCGCACCTGCGCATACGAGAGAATCAGCATTGTTGGTGGTAGAAGCTGAACAGATTAGTTGGGACAATAATGAGGTGCTTCTTGTAGCCTCAACATCATCACCGCAGGTGATGGATGGCGAGCTTCTGTCGATTTTCAATCATGCTTTCATTTCTGAAGCAGCCACATTGGATGACCGAGTTCGCCTCTTTGAAACAGCCTTCAAGAACAGAGAGGACCTCAATCCGACTGATGCTGCAGAGTTAAGCGAAGGATGGAGCTTTGCCGAAGCAAAACACCTCGCTGCGAAACTAGTCTTGGAAGAGAAACTAGAGGAAGGTCAAGTCACTCGAGAGAAGCTGGAACAAATGATTGCGGAGAGTGGAGTCCTCCCAGTAGGAAGAAAGCGGGCATTTGAGAACATAGTAACTAGAATTCAGGGACTACAGGTGCCAAGCATTGACTCAGTTGAGTCAGAATATCCTGATGACTTTCTGGATCAACTCTATCTCCTGGCTGTGGGCGAAAACTATACTGAAACTCAGAGGGTGATAGAAACCCTCAACTCAGGCCTGCCTCTTTCTTCAAAGGACTTTGAGTACCTTGTTGAGTATCCGTTCTTGATGAAAGGAACACCAGAGGACCGACTTACAAGATTATTGAGGGCTAAGAAGAACAATGACAGACTGCGGAGAATAATGGGACGGTAGGAGGAATCGACACGTGAGTAAAGCCAAGGTCCACATTGGCTCAGTCAGGCTCAAGAATTTCCTCTCGTTTTATGAGGGAGTTGTGAGCTTTGACCCAGGACTCACTGTCATCATCGGACCCAATGGCTCAGGAAAGACATCGATTTTCCATGCGATCAAGTTTGCTTTGGGTTCAAATCAAAGAGAAGAGCGCTACTCTAAATGGAGCGACTTTGTCAGGCATGGAGCTACATCTGCAGAAGTAGAGCTTAATGTCAACAATGGGGGTGTCAATCACAGGTTCCTACGGCGAATTGACCGTGACGGAATTCCCAAGGCATACCTAGATGGAAAACGAGTGAAAGCTGCAGAACTAAGACGCCTTGTCAGTTCCCTCGGGCTTGATATAGATAACACACTGGTGTTCATGCCTCAGGAACGGATCAATGCCTTACGCGAGATGAATCCTATTGAAGTGCGTCGTCTAGTCGAAGAAGGCACCGGTCTCAGTGAAATTCGGGATCGCATTGCACTACAAGAAACCGAGGTTGCACAGAATAGGCAAAAGCTTCAGGCAGCAATTGATGAGTCTCGCGTTGTTGAGAGAGAGCTCGAACTGCTCAAGCATGATCTAGCAAGGCTTGAGAAGAAACGGGCTCTTAAACGCGAGGAGAAAGAGCTCGAGCTCGAAGTGAAATGGGCTACTCTTGATGACATCAACACTAGAATGGTAGAGGTTAGAGAAGAGATTGAAAATAGAGAATCTGGTCTAGTAGATGTTCTTGATGAACAGAAAGCTCTGGAGGGGCAAATGGAGGAAAATCAAGAAGCTGCGTCGAATATAGATTCTCGCCTTCAAATACTCCACCGTGAGATAGGAGGGATAGAGGTAAGAATAGATGAAGAAAGACGTCGTATGCGGCGGCTTGAGGATGAAGGCAAGAGCACAGTGGGGGAGATAAATCATCTAGAACGCGAACTAAAGAAAGCAGAACGTGAGAAGATTGATGCCAAAGATATGCTGGAGAGAGCAGCAGCTAATAGAGAGCAGTTTCTCGAGGATAAGAGAGGCATTATCACAGAAATTGAATCTGTCGAGATTGATTTGGACAGAATTGAACAGGAACTCTCATCATTCGAGGAATGGAATACCATTCGCACGGACGCATATATTGCCTACAAATCACTTCAGAGCGATATCGAGAAAAAGGATTTGCTGCTTAGAAGTTACCAAGAACGGCTCCAGAACGAAGAGGCTGAGCTACAGAGCATTGATAGCAAGTGGGCGCATGTATGGCAAGCCCTTGAAGAAACAGATGAAAAGGAGCTTGCCCGACGAAAAGGTCAGCTAGAAAGGGAGATAGCAGCACTCAATGAATTGCGGTTCCATAACTCGAGTCTTGTATCACATCTTCAAAAGGAGATAGATGAAATCAGAGTGAAACTTTCTGAATCATCAGAACGTATCCCCAGTACGGTAAGGGATTTGAAGAATGTGATAACTGAACACAAGTTGACTTCAGTGACGGGACCGCTTGTAGAGCTCCTGATGAGGAGTGATGAGCTATCAAGTGCTCTTGAAGCGGTCTTTTCTGGGAATCTTCCTTTTGCCTTCATTGTGAGTGATCCAACTGATTACCCATTAGTTCAAAAACTTAGAGACAAATCGGGCGCGCCGTCTCCAATCATCATGCTCAAAGAATCGAATATAGCATCTCCGAATCTTCCATCTGGCAAGGGAATTGAGGGATGGCTTTGGAATATTCTCTCACTTGATGAAGATGAAAGGGCACTCCTGAAAAAAGCATTTGGGGATATCGTACTGACCAGTAGTGGAAGGGTTGCATCACGTGTAGCAAACCGAGAAGGACTCATGGCTGTATCACGGGATGGGTCTGTTGTAGATGTGACTCAAGAGAGCATTATAAGTCACCCAAAGCATGAACCAACAGGCTTGGTTTCAACTGCACCCCTCCAAACTCGTCTACTGAAGATAGAGAGGGAGCTTGCGGTTTCTCGAAAGAAAGTGACGGAAGTTATGGAGAAGCTTGAAACAGCAACCAACGAGAGAGAGAAAGTCCTTGAACTACAGGGGCATATGACACGCTGGAGCAGCACCTGGGAGCGAAGAAAGAAACTCTCTGACAGTATCCCGGATATCCAGGAAAAGATTGTCGGCCTTGATGACGAGCTAAAGGACTTGCAAGTTGAGATTGGAAAAGCTCAGAGAGAACTTAGAAAGCTAGATAGCTCGCAACCACCTGAAAGAAGTAGACTTGTGGGACAGAGGTCTGCAGTTCGACTGAAGCTTAAGAAACTTCAAGGAGACCTTTCAAAGGTTGAGAGTGGTATCCATGAAACCGAAAGAGATGAAGACAGAAAAAGAGCCGAGTTGAAATCACACAACGAGAATGTTTCAATACTTGCTGGAAGAATCAAGGAACTTAGGGAGGAGATGAAGAATTCAAAGGGTGAGGCAGCCTCCATAACCGAACTGATTGAAACGCTAGAGCTTAGCCTCTTGGAAGCAAACGATAATGAATCCAAGCTAAGAGATGAACTTACTAAAATCAATGAGGTACTCCGAACCGTTAGTGAACGACTTGTTGAACTGAACCTCATAGCAAAGGACAGTCGATTTCTGGTTGTGCAGGCACAGAAGCAACTGCGGAACCTGGAAGAGGAAGAGAAGCGGCTTCAACAGGAACTTGAGAAGGAAACCAAGCCTGAGAGAATTGGACCACTTGAAAATGCAAGACTGGAGCTACTACGCGTCAGGCATCTCCTTGATGACTACGAGGATGTTTCTGAAAGTGTAGCACATACGGAATCTAGACTTAAAGACCGCCTTTCTGAGCTGATAGTTCAGGTGGACACCCTGAAAGTTGAGCTCTTCGAGGCTGAGGCCACTGTGAAACACATTCGAGACCAATATCACAATGGGATGAATGCAACTCTATCCAAAGTAGAGAAGAATGTGAACAAGATTCTTGCCACAGCTGATTTTGCGGGACGGGCTAGGTTTACCCTTACTCTAAGCGATGGAATATATGGTGTGGAGTTCAAATCTCGCATAAAGGGTGACGAGTACGGTGAGTTGAGCCAGGGCTCGGGAGGAGAGAAATCCTTGATTGCGATAGCACTGATATTAGCCCTACAGAGATTCAATCCAGCCCCAACGTATGCCTTGGATGAGGTAGATATCTTTCTTGATGCCACAAATACAGAGTCGGTAAGCAGACTTCTCTATGATGCTTCTCGTCGGAGCCAATTCATCTTATTCACGCCTGCGAAAAGCACACACCTGTTGAAGCATGCTGATAAAAGAATTGGAGTCGTTTCTCCTAGTGGAACAGACCCATCAGTAATTGTTGAAAGTCCAAGATTCTCCGGGCAATGAGGTACACTTCAATGAGCAAAATCGAAGTCTTTGCAGAGAGCATCCTTAGGATAGCTGATGCAGTTCGTTCAGGAGAAGTAAACCCGCTTGAGATCCAGCTTACGCCAGAGTACAAGAAGCTCCAAGATATCAAAGCTGAGGTTGGCAGTAGACTAGACATTGATGAGATGCTAAACGAAGTTCTAGGTGCAAAAGTTAGCAAGGTGCAGGAACTTGCTCGTGTTATTGCATCACCAGAGCTCTATATATCAAAACTGAGAACATTATCTGTCAGAGACTTCGCAAGGATGATAGTCTATCACCACCCTATAGGAATAGGACATCTGGACCATTCAACACTAGATCGCTCGGCATTCAGAATTAGGAAATTCATTGAAAAGCTGGGTACAGAGGCGCCAGAAGATAGAATTCCCACAATAACACCATTGCCTAATGGATACACCTTCCCATCTCAAGACGCCATCCTGCTAGAGGACGCGATAGCGTTCGGTGATGGTATCCCCATGGACCAGAGAATTCCTTTAGAGGAAATCATCCTCAATGAGGATTTCGATGAATTTCTAAGGCGTTTTCTCTACATCGTGATTCTAATATCTAAGGGGATTATTCAGTATAATCATGAGGATAGGACTATTGTAAGGGGGCACGGAGCATGAACGAATATATAATCCTCATGAGGCTGCTCACTCGTTCAGGAGAGCCAATTGGAGCAGGAGTCGAGGACATGCTCGGAGCATTAGGTTTTCCTGAAGACACAGGAAGGCATATCCTATTCCAGCGACTTGGCTCACTGGATAGAAGGCTTTCACAGGTCGGACTTCGAATCAGACACAATCCAATCGACCATGTTTTCTATTTGGATGCAGTAGTCCGCAGTGAGCAGTTGCTCGAAGAATCGATACTTCCAGATAGGCTTGCTGCTACACTCCTTGTGGTTATCACCCTCGCCTATCAGGAGGGCGGATGGGTATCAATGGATCGAGTCCGCGAATTCAGACGCAAGACTAGAAGGGGTGTGCGTGAAGACCTCAAGGAGCTGACCATGCAACGGTATATCGAATTTGACGATACAGGTACTCGGGTGCGGCCAGGATCAAGAGTAGCTTTTGAAATTGATTATGAAGCCTTTTTCAAACGCCTTATCGCTGATGATTCATGAGGTAGGCACGTCATCGCGGAGGTCTGCAATTTCCTAGATCTCCTCCATGACCTCATCCTCTCTTTGCGGAATCGCAGCAATTACCTCTGCTTCTCGCACAGATCTGATTTTATCAATCTGGGAATGTAGTCGCTGTCTTATCACTACTAGTGCACCAACTACACCAACTAATGCAATCACTGTTCCGCCAAGGAAAAACGGTGGTCTACTAGACCCGACTGCATCTGCCCAGAGGCCTCCAAAACCCATGCCTATGACAAGTGCTATGTTGATCATGATGCTTTCAAAGGAGAAGACCCGACCTAGTTTATCTCCCTCGATTAGTTCCTGAATTAATGCATTGGCTGGAACTCCAATTGAAACATTGACTAGTCCGATTGACGAGAAAAGCAAAAGGGCACTTATGAAGTCCGAGATGAGTGACATTCCAAGGATAACAACGCCGGCCAAAATCATCGCTGCCGTTATGATATAGAGGGGCTTTGATAATTGACTTCTATTTCCAAGATAGAACGCTGAAAGGAGGCCTGAAACAGCGCTTCCACTGAGTAGTAGTGAGAATTGAATCGAGTCAAATCCCAATTCACCCTCAAAGAATGGGATTACTAGTGCATTGACCATGCCAGAACCAAGACTCAGAACTGTGAACATGCCAATTATGAAGCTCATCAGTCCGCTTGTTCGAATAATCATGGCTCCCTCCAGAATCTCTTTTATGAAAGACACCTCCCGATCTGCTACTTTCTTAGGCTTGAGCGGAGTTTTGATACCCCACAGAAAAGCCACCGACAAGAGGAAGGTCACGGCATCGATGAAGAATGCCAGAAAGTAATCAGGTCTCAAGAGAGCAACTAAAACTCCACCTAGAGGTGTCACAATCAAAGAGATAATCTGGAAAGTCATTGTAGAGAGGGAATTTGCAGTTACGAGATCCTTTGTTTCGACAAGAGATGGAATTGCCGCGCTACGCGCTGGATAAAAGAATGCATTCACTGAGGAATAGATAAAGGCGAGAATGTAGAGCCAATAGATTGGCGGCAAGTAGCTGGGGAAGAGTGTGACAAATGGGAAGAGCAAGATGAGTGCGGCGCGAATGAAGTCGGCTCCGATCATGATCTTCTTGCGGTCCCACCTGTCCACATATACACCAATAAGTCCAGAGAACGCAATGAGGGGAAATACTTCAACCATTGCAAGTATAGCCATAGCTGTAGCAGTCCCTGAAATATCAAACGCAAAGAAGAGGAGTGCCAGATAGCTTATTGATGAACCTGCATTCGATACAAGCTGTCCACTCCAGAGACGAGTAAAGTCATTGCGTCCAAGCACTCGACGATACGCCGACTCTGTTTCTTTTGCTTCCACTGGTTCATTTTGCAATAATTGTCCTTCCTGGCCCGTCACTTCGTGCAATCGCTCCTAGGATAAGTAATGGTATTTGCTCATTCACTCTCTGCCGTCCAATTGTACTGTAGGCGTATGCAATTGCCCCATCAGAGCAGATCCGTGTATTCTTTCGAGTATGCTCTATGATTGAGTTGCAAGAGTTGCGTAGTTTTGCCATGTTTGCTCACAAGACATTATGGACTGGTCACTACATATGCTATTAGTGAGAACCCGTGACCGCAGTTTTGGTCACACAGTGACCATCGGTAGGAAACTCATTCAACGTTCATGTCGCTAGTTTTATCAAGAGAGCCGAACCAGTGTCGCGTGGTCAAAGCAATGTCACATAGAAGAAGCCTTAGATTCTCAAAGGCAACCTGCCCCGTCTGTGGTAGCAAAGAGGTAGCTAGAGATGACCTCAAGGGTGACCTGCTCTGTACCAATTGCGGAGAAATAGTGGCTCGGAGAGAAACTCGAGCGGTTGGCAAGTTTGATATTGCCCAGCACTTGAAAAGAGAAGGGAACATGGACTTCCCGAAGCTCCAGAAAGC
>JBHLQK010000078.1:0-12766 GCA_048884925.1 Candidatus Thorarchaeota archaeon | reverse complement strand
CAATTTCCCATGATCTACTCCGAAAACGAGAGAGATGACTGGCGGATAGAAGAAGCGTGTGATTACCACTGCAAGCAAAGTGCAAACCGTAAATACACCAAGTAGGCTATGAAATAGCAGATGGTCCCAAACCCCCGGGAAGAATATCCACATGAGGGGCACCTCAATATCAGGAATAACCGATCCCACTAGGAGCCCCGGCAGAGAGAGCCGTTTGTCTGTCTTAGAGAGAATATATCCGGCGGGATAGTGCAGTGGGGTGAAAGGCATCTATATCCCGCTTCGCCTTTCAGTCGCTCCTTTTCAATATGCTTAAAGACCAACGGACGTACTGCCTCTCCAAGGTGCATCTAATGGGACTCTATGAGTTTGAAGGCGTGACGCCATCAATTGATGAGAGAGCATATGTATCTCCGCGGGCGTCAGTCATTGGCAATGTTGAGATTGCGGAAGACTGTAGTATCTGGGAGTCTGCAGTCATTCGGGGGGACTTCAATAAGGTCAGAATCGGGAAGGGCACTTCCATTCAGGATAACTGCACAGTCCATGTCACTCCATTCAATCCCACAACTATCGGTGACTATGTGACAATTGGACACAACAGCGTGATTCACGCATGTGAGATTGGTGATCGCACAGCAATTGGTATGGGGGCTGTTGTACTTACTGGTGTTAAAATTGGAACCGACTGTGTCATTGGTGCAGGGTCGGTAGTGACTGAGAATACGGTGATTCCAGACAGCAGCTTGGTTTTAGGAGTGCCCGGTAAAGTGGTGAAGGAGGTTTCTGAGGGGATGAAGGAGGCCTTCATGATTGGAGCCGAGATGTACGTAGAGCTGGGTCGAAGGCACAAGGAAACAACAAAAGAGGCCAACAAGTCTTAAAGGTCGAATCTTTCAAGACAGAGTAAAGGGAGATGGAGTATTGCGCAGAGTACCAGTCCTTCTATCCATCTGTGCTATTCTGACACTGGTTCTTGCTAGTCCGGTCACAGCACAATCAAATCTTGAACCAAATGAGCCTAGAACATATGAGCATCTTTGGGGTGGTGATGCTGTAACATATGTTGCTAGTCTGACAGCTGGCCATTGGACAGTGATTGTAACCTCGGAGGCCTTCTGGGGGCTTCAGATTAGAATCGAAGTTGCAACTGACAGTTCATTTACAGACATCATTGTGGAGAACGGGCTTAGTACAGGCAATTTTCCATCAATTGAGTTTGACTTATCATCAGCTGCAACCGTCTATATCAGGCTCGAGGAGAACTCGGTATATGGAGACACATCTGGTTTCTATGACATTGGTGTCTATGATGAGGGACATGTCGTTGGAGCGAGATTTGGGTCCTTCCTTTCAACCAACTGGATGATTCTGCTATTCACTCTGCCATTCGTCTTCATCGTCATTCCCTGTGTGTTTGCGGCAAGAAGAGGTCGGGGTCCTGGTGCTCAGCAGTATTATCGACGCAGAAGGTCCTTTACGATGGATGCGCCCTCCTATGCTATCCCTGATGAAGATCGAGGCCGCACAAGATCTGATGGGAGTGACCTCACAACCGTTCGTGTGCCAAAGGTTTGCCCAAACTGTAGTGCAGCACTGACACAGAGTACGCTTGATTGGACCGGACCCCTTGAGGCTAGCTGCAACTACTGCGGTGCTACTATCCAAGCGACTTTCGAGAGAGTATAGATGGTTCCATCGGCTTAGAAGAAAATGTTCATGCAAGCTACACCGCGTGATACTGGGTCGCCCAAAGGATAAGGGAGCTGCTCGATTACCGTAGTAGTCAAGTCATGCACAAAGAAACGGCCCCTCCTTGTGACTTCTTCTCCCTTGAGATAGCGGGCTATTTTTAGGAGTCCTGCGACCACTCTAATACTTCGAGGCATTGTCTTCAGAAAGCTACTTTCCATACGTAGGTCGTATAGCTTGTGTGCAAACCTTCTCCACGCATCGAACTTGTCCTCAAACTCGATTACATAACCCCAGGACTCATTCTCCCCAATTCTCACCAGGTATTCCTCCAAAGGCGGGTTTACAACCTGCAGGTTCTTGACCTGACTGAATGCCGAAGGCCCAAAGCCCTGATATTCTTCAGGATGTTCACCGGGAGCCTTTCTTGCCAGCTCAGGAGTTGAAAACACCCAGACGTTCTCTCTCACATATCCCTTCTCTGCTAGCAATTCACCAGCACCCTCTATCATATTGAACATGTCCTTTGATGTTATGTTTCGATGAATACGAGAACCCGGAGCTTTTGTGAATGGATACGTTGTAATCTGATCAATTCCTGTGTCTGCAATCTTCTCAATGTCCTGAAGGAAGTCTGTCTTGTACTGCAATGGTAGTCCCACCATTAGGTCCGCATTGACCACCATTCCGAGGTCATGAGCATCCCTCACTATTCGTTGTATAAGGGGCAAATCCGTTCGGTCTCTCTCGACACGCTTCAGAGTTTCTTCTTTGAGTGTTTCAACACCCATGCTAATCTTTGAAACTTCAAGCTTCTGAACCTTTTCTAGGTACTCTCTTGTATAGAATGGAGGTTTTCCCTCCATTGCGATATCTTCAGTCTGCACATATTCCTTGAACGCGTTAAGTATGCGGGCTATCTCCTCAGGTGAGAGTAAATTGGGTGTTCCGCCCCCGAAATATACCCACTCAACATCTCCCTCGAGAAAACGAGTCTCTATCTCTTTCATTAATCCCTCTATATATTTGTCCTTGAGTTGCTCATCGTATAGAACTCTATGGAATGGACAGAAGGCACATAGCCTTTCGCAGAAGGGAACGTGAATGTACAGGCCAAGGTGCTCAGTAATGATGGGAGTCCAATCGACCTTTCGATATTCGAAATCAAGATTTCTGAAGCTCTTTGAAACCATTCGGTTGGCGGTGGCACCTATCATGTCGATTCTTGCTCTTCTTTCACACGCATTATATCAGGCTTCTGTTTGGGGACAATGATTTGATGACTCTATTTGTCTTTCAAAGATGAATAGAAAGAGAAATACGTAGCCCAATCATGGAGCAGTATTTGGCAGGATGGTTCTTCTCATGTACATAGGCAAGAGTCCTACTGAGGAAATAATCGAAGTCTTTGCGGCACATGTTTCTTCCGGTAAAGCTGATTTCTATGGTATGGTGGACCTCAACTTTGTATTGGGAAGGAGAGAAGGTCCTTGGATGTGGGACATAACTGGGGAGAAGAAACTCATAAACTGTCATTGCAATGGCGGTGTATTCAATCTCGGACATCGACACCCTGAGATTCTGAAAGTTATGAGGGCAGCTCTTGATGAGCTCGATATTGGCAACCATCATCTAATGAGCGAGCAGCGTGCGATGCTGGGAAAGAAGATTGCAGAGCACACCCCCTCTGAAATCACACGGACTGTGTTCGGAGTAGGAGGAGGTGAAGCCATCGATTTTGCAATAAAGCTAGCTAGAGGTCATTCAAAGAAGCACAAGATAGTTTATGCAACATCCGCGTATCACGGACATACCGGACTGGCCCTTGCCGCTGGAGACGATCATTTCAAGGAGCCCTTTGAACCATTAGCTCCTGGTTTTGTGGATGTTCCATTTGGTGATGCTAATGCAGTCAAAAAAGCCATTGATGATGAAACTGCTGCAGTGCTATTTGAAACCATTCCAGCCACTCTCGGAATGCCACTTCCCCCAGAAGACTTCTACAGGCATGTCAGGGAGATATGCGATGAGAAGGGAGTCCTGCTGATTCTGGATGAGATTCAGACCGGTCTCGGTCGGACTGGCAGATTGTGGGGCTTTGAACACTATGATGTTGTTCCAGACATCTTCGCGATTGGAAAGGGACTGTCAGGAGGATTGTTTCCGATAGCTGCTACGTGCTACAGAGAAGACCTTGATCCCTTCATGAACGAACATCCATTCATCCACGTGTCGACGTTTGGAGGCGCCGAAGTAGGTTGCCCCATAGCTGCAAAGGTACTTGAGATCACTGCTGCGGAAAGCTTTCTGAGGCATGTAAATAAGATGAGCAATAGCCTGACATCTGGTCTGGAGGTCTTGAGAGAACGATATTCGGACATCCTCGTTGAGATTCGGCGAAAGGGACTGTTCATGGGGCTCAAGATGAGCGATATAGGGTATGGTCCGTTGATGAGCATCGCTGGCTACAATAATGGGCTGTTTGCAGTCTATGCTGACAATGACCGCTCAGTGCTCCAGTTCTTACCGCCGCTGATCATTGGAGATAATGAAGTTGCATACATTATTGATGCCACGGACAAGGCCTATACTTATGCAAAGAAACGTCCTGACTATCTAGAACTTGCTAGGAATCTGGCGATGTAGGAGGCAGAAAGAGATGACAATAGAGATTGATTTAGACCTACTCAAAGAGTTCGAGGAGAAGCTAAATCCAGCAAAGCCTGAGGAATCTCCAATCCCTGCTAAGGTCCTTGGATACGGCGAGATTAGTACAGTCTTTGAGATTCATCATGAGTCCCAGTCAGAGATTGCGTTCAAAAGAATGCCTTTGTTTGACAGCCAAGAACAGATTGATGCATACAAAGATGTCTATTTCAGATACCATGATCGTTTGAATCAGGTTGGAATTGAGTTGCCCGACTATGGTGCAACCGCTGTGACGACAGCTGATGACAGGTCAGTTCTATACCTGTACCAGAGAAAACTACCTGCAGATTCAATCGGTGACAATATTATCAAGAATGCATCTGAATCCGAAATTAGGGTTCTAATCAAGACCATTCTGAATGAGCTACTCAAGGTCTGGGAGTTTAATTCACAAAACAAACCGGGTGTAGAGGTCGCAATTGATGGTCAAGTTTCAAACTGGGCAGTGAGAGACTCTGCTGCTATTTCCTCAGGCTTGCAGGAGGGTGTCGACTTAGTCTATCTCGACACAAGTACGCCACTATTCAGAGAGAATGAGGTCGAGCAGCTTGATGTAGAGCTATTCCTTAAGCCGACTCCTCCGGGTGTTCGCTACATCTTGAAGAAGTTCTACCTTGATGACATCGTCAACAGATACTATGACTTCCGTAAGGTGATAATCGACCTGGTTGCGAACTTTTTCAAGGAACAGAAACCAGAGCTGGTACCAATACTCATCGACTTGGCTAATGATTTCCTGTCTGCTGAAGCAAGCTCCCATAACATTGCTCCTATTATCTATGAAGAGGTTGAGGATTATTACAAGGATGACGCGTCAACCTGGAAGCTCTACCTCAGAATGCGAAGGGCGCATCGTTTCATCAAGACCAAGATTCTAAGAGGATACTACACATACATCCTTCCCGGAAAGATCGAGAGGTAGCTAGACCTATCATTACTGAACCAATTTCCGCAGTTCATATCCTTGAAATGCCGACCAAAGCACTAATGCGTAGACCGCAGCTTTCTGCATGACTGCAGTGCCAAATCCTGGTCCGTAGATATGCAGCAGGCATATGATTGCGGCAATGGCTCCTGCCAATGAATACACATTGTGGTAGTCATTCTTCAGGAGTATCGCAATCGAGTAAATCACGATCGTAATTGCAGTCAATACAAAGAAGATTATGGTTGACCACGCATGTTGGAAGAGGAAGAGATCGCCCGCGAAGATTCCAATCTGATATTGAAGTAAGGATGGCCATGGATAAAAGAAACTAGAATTCACCATTGAGTCTATGATTAGTGCTCACCGAATCCTCGGGAGGCTCTGTATTGTCTCTTTTTGCTGATTCCATATTCCTGCGCTCAACGGTCGAAAATATTAAGTCGTTCAACTACTTGCAATGCTAAGAGATTCTTTAGTCATTGATGCCATTGCAGCACTAATAGGATGCACTCAGGGGGGGTTCCTAGAGCACCTTGATGCTAGTTGATGTTGGAAGGAGGATGCTAAACGATTGGGAATCGAGGAGCGTATTTGTAAGAACTGTGGCACAAAACTGGATGAAGGGGAAAGAACCTGTCCGAAATGTGGTCGTCTTCATGTAGATTCAGCTAGGGATCGTTTAGGATATGAGGACCGTGTCACTGCTGTTCCGCCAACCAAGCCGCTATCAGCTGCAGAAGAAATAGTGTCTTCTGAGATGTCGATCGCGGCTTCTCAAATGGAACTGGAGGAAGCTGAACCGAGTAAGCATGAAATCACACCTGAACCATCTCCAGCCATGGAGAGAGAGGAGCTCACTTGGCCAACAGATTCCTTGGCCAAAGCTGTGAACAGACTTGGCGTTGATGGTGAGTCTACAATTAACAAGGATCGGCCATCAGGCGTGGAAGACCTGACACTCAACGAGGGTGAGCAGATAGTAGGGTTTTCACCTGATATTGACTTGCTTGGCTTTGACATGCGAGCAGAACGTAGAGGTGGGACATGGGGCGGAGTTCTTGCACGCGCCTTAGAGAATCCGACAAAAGACAAACGCTGTCTGCAATATCTATACGTTTATACGCGTCAGCACACAGTTGTGAGTTTCTTCTGGATGGTCTTCGTGCCGCTTCTAATGTTGATATGGACCTTCCTAGTTCCATTCATCTTTTCTACTGAGATGTTTCTCTTCGAAGCCAGTATTCAGACTGGGGATGTCATTCAGTTCTTGCTTTCACCCGGCGAAGCATGGATACCCATGTTAGCTACAGGCTTGGTCAGTCTTCCGCTATTTGCAACTGGTTTATGGCCCCATGTGTCTGAAACCCGAAAGGGTCAAGGCAGTAAATTCAGATTTCGAAGTACTACGCTCTTGATATTCCTTGGTGCATTGATGTGGGGCGTTTTGTTCAATGAGCTAGTCATATGGATTATGATTATAATTTGGGGAGTCTGTACAGCATTCTGGAGGATTCGCCCCACTGGTCATCATATGGATTATGTTCCAGTCTTTCTCTGGATGAAGAAGGATAACGACAAATGGACGTTCGAGAGTGCGGCATGGGACTGTTTCCATTATGATGCAGACCGAATGTCCAGGGAGGAATTGGAGGAAGAAGACGCTCTGAAAAACGGAAAGCATGTTCAACTTCTGATGGACAACCCTTGGCACTCCCTGTTCCTTGGTTCCAGAAACATAAGGCCCGAGCTGAATCGGATGACTGGCGCTATTGTCCTCTTCACTATCAGTGTCGCACTGATTTTGGGAGTCTTTCTCGGAGAATTACTTGTAGGCTACACCTGGAGAAGCTGGGCTATGCTTGGCATCTTCTCTTTATTCACGTTGTCAGGCAGCATCGTTGCTCGATTTCCCTCCTCCCTTATCAAGAACTCCAGCGACTACACGAAGGATGGTGCACACTTGAATGATGAGAAGCTCAGAATTCTCTGGAATTTGGGCACCGATGAAGAGAGTAGGGAGGGTCGCCTTGTTTGCGTTTCCAAGATGCAGGATCCATTTAGTGCTGAAGTTGATTTCACAACATTCCGTGAATCTAGCGAGTAGATACATTCACTTTATGTCGAGCATCCAAGGGAGGAGTGAATATAGCTGCTGCATATTTCAACAAGGAATTAAGAGAGTCCTATTTACTCAGGTCCCAATTAATGATGCGAGGTTGGCTGGAAACAGTGTCGTTATCACTGCCCTCCTCGTTTCTTAATCTCCTCCTCTCTCAATACCCGTCGAAGGACCTTGCCCACATTACTCAGTGGCAGAGAGTCCACAATATCAACTTCTTTGGGTCTCTTGTAACCAGCCATCTTTTCTCTCGCCCAGTCGATGAATTCCTGTTCAGTCGCAGACTCTCCTTCTTTCAAGACAATGTAGGCCTTCACAAACTCGTTGCTCGGGTCATCATCTCTGGGAATTCCAACTGCGGCAGCCAGCTTCACCTTAGGATGTGTGAAGAAGATGTCTTCTATCTCTCTCGGATACGCCTTGAGGCCGCCGACGTTAATCATCTGCTTCTTTCTATCACTGATGTAGGTGTACCCCTCCTCATCCATATGCCCTACATCCCCTGTGAGGAAGAAACTCTTGCCATTGATGGTACGCATCACGTTATCGGTTTCCTCGGGCTTTCCATAGTAGCCCTTCATCACTTGGGGTCCATGAATGGCTATCTCTCCGACCTCGCCAATAGGCAACTCCTTAGTACCGGTTTCCAGGTCCAATATTTTGCATATCGTGTCCGGTATCGGAAGACCAATTGAACCAAACTTGCGGTTCTTCCTGTTGGTAGGATTGCTATGTGTAACAGGAGAGGTTTCGGTGAGTCCGTACCCCTCAAAGAGGATTGCCCCTGTCACTGCTTCAAACCTCTTTGCCAATTCTGGGGGCAATGGCGCAGCACCAGAGCTGCAGATTTTGACCGAACTCAGGTCATACTTGCGAACATCTGGGTGATTAGTTATGCCGGCGTAGAGTGCAGGCACGCAGTTTAGCACGGTTCCCTTAGAAGATTGCAGGTCCTTCAGGAGATCGGTTAGCGGAGGCTTCCCCGCTCGAGGATCTGGCACACATACTAACTGTCCTGCATACCAGATTGACATCAATAGAGTCAGAGTCATTCCGTAGCTGTGATACCATGGGACTGCTCCAACAAAAACCTCCTCGCCATATCTAACTCCACCGGGTTGCTCTACGTCCTCCTCCAAGAGATAGGTCCATTCACCTATCTGAAGAACGTTTGAAACTAGGTTATTGTGTGTCAGTTCTGCACCTTTAGGAGTGCCCGTTGTTCCGCCTGTGTAGATGAGTATTGCAGTGTCATTTGGATCCACATCCGCCTGAGGAGATTTCGGTTCGTATTCAGCAACAATGTCATCATAGAAGATGGTCTTGTCATCTTCATAGTGCTCACTCTTTGGAATCTTGCCCAATAACCCACCAAGGACTGCCTTGACCTTCGGAAGGAATGACTTGAGGCTACAGACTATCACGGTGTCAACATCTGTTCCCTTGACAGCCTCATAGCAAGTCGGTGTGAATGTCGGATGATCTAGCACAAAAACCACAGTGGCTCCTGTGTCTGTGAGCTGATATTTGAGTTCAGGCGCTTTGTATAACGGGTTACATGTGACAACCTTTGCACCAGTCTTCAATGCGCCAAAAAAGACTGGTGGAAAATGAGGCACGTTTGGGAGGAAAATGGCAATTCTATCTCCCGGTTTGACTCCTTTGCTTGAAAGAAAGTTAGCAATTCGATCCGCATGATCCCTGACTTCTGCGAATGTCCTTGTCTGCCCCATAAACCAAGTAAAAGGGAGGCTACCACTCTTCTCAGCTGACCTGTCAAGCATAGTGTAGAGTGCTTCCTTGGGATACTCCAGACTCTTTCGAGCATGTTCTGGCCATCTTGGACCATCTTGCCAATACATTTCATTCATCACTCATCTACTCCTAAAACAGTATTACAGACTATCTGCTCGCTATTACATTGCCTACTCATATTTGTTAGGGAAAAAGAGGAAAGAGGGGGAAAATCCCCCTATTGATGTTCTACTTCTTCATTTTCGCAAGTTCTGCATCACGCAATTCCCGACGAAGGACTTTTCCCACTGCGGTCATCGGAAGAGTGTCAACAAACTCGACCTCTTTGGGGCGCTTATAGCCGGCCATGTTCTCCTTGGCCCACGAGATGAACTCCTCCTCATCTGCTGTAACTCCTTCTTTTAGTACAATGTACGCCTTGACATACTCATTCGTCGGGTCATCATCTCTAGGCAATCCAATGACAGCAGCCATTGCCACCTTTGGATGCTCAAAGAAGGTGTCCTCTATCTCTCTCGGATAGGCTTTCAGACCCCCGACATTGATCATGTCCTTCTTCCTGTCAGAGATGACAAAGAATCCGTCCTCATCAATGTGGCCTATGTCACCAGTGAGGAAGTAACGCTTCCCTCCGATTTCTCGCATGACCTCAGCAGTTTCATCAGCCTTATTCCAGTAGCCCTTCATTACTTGCGGACCGTTGATAGCTATCTCTCCGGTTTCTCCCTGCTTCAATTCTTTGGTTCCGGTTTCGATGTCTAAGATAGTGGCATATGTATCTGGAATAGGAACTCCAATTGAACCAAACTTACGCAGCGACTTCAGTGCAGGATTGGCGTGTGTCATCGGAGATGTTTCAGTCAGACCATATCCCTCAAAGAGAGTTGCTCCAGTCTGCGCCTCAAATCTCTTGGCCAATTCAGGGGGTAAAGGTGCAGCACCTGAACCGCATCCCTTGAGAGATGAAAGGTCATACTTCTCAACTGTCGGGTTGTTAATCATTCCGGCATATAGTGCTGGAACACAGTGAAGAATAGATCCCTTGTTCTTTTGAATCTCAGCGAGCAGTTCGCTCATGGGCGGCTTTCCAGCCCTTGGATCTGGGATGCATATCAATGCACTACCCATATGATAGGAGGCCACCATCGTGAGGGTTAAGCCATAGCTGTGATACCACGGGAGTGCTCCAACGAAGACTTCTTCGCCAGGCTTCAGTTTCTCTGGCGGCCCTCCGCCTTTTGGCTCCAGCTGGACCCATTCATCAAACTGCATTACATTACTATACAGGTTGTGATGAGTTAACATAGCCCCTTTGGGTGTACCCGTCGTTCCTCCAGTATATAGAATCAACCCAAGATCTTCCTTGGGATTTATACTCACGTCTGGTGCCTTTGCCTCGTATTGCTCAATGATGTCATCGTAGAAGACAGTCCCTTCCTCGTATGATGCACCTTTCGGAATCTTCCCTAGAAGGCCACCAAGTACTGCCTTTACTTTTGGTAGGAAGCTCTTGATATTACATATCACAACAGTTTCAACGTCAGTACCTTTGGTCGCCCCGTATGCCGTGGGTGTAAAGGAAGGATGGTCAAACACAAACACAGCCTTTGCTCCCGAATCCTTTAGCTGAAAGTTCAGTTCACCCATCTTGTACGAAGGATTACAGGTCACAGCTGTTGCACCTGCTTTTAAGATTCCAAAGATCACAGGTGGATACATAGGCACGTTCGGCATGAAAATCGCAACTCTGTCACCCTTCCCAATACCCCTGCTTGATAGGAAATTAGCAATCCGATCAGCATGGTCCTTGACTTCTGCGAATGAATGCGCAATCCCTGAATATAGGGTAGAAGGCGCTTCTGGGTGATCTGCAGCAATCTTGTCCAATATAGCAAAGAGTGGCTCTTCAGGATAGTCTAATGACTTCTTGACCGTTTCAGGCCACCTATGCTTATGCCAAAGCATTTCTTCCATAAAATCGTTCACTCCGTTCTCTCTCTTAATTCATCAACCGCAAAATGCTCGAGCTTTTGCGTGTCGCATGACAGAATCTAACACAAACACTGCTTGATATAATCTTCTGCTAGTACGAAGTTTCATTCTGATTCATAATTCTTCATGTTTTCATACAGAAATACAACTGATTGATTCATAGCACAAGAGATAAGAAAGCAGAGGGAGCTTCGTCAATGTTAATGCTGTCAACGACAGACAATTGAGGTGTTCCTGTGAGTTATCCAGAAGTCATCGAACAATCGAATCAGGCCCTGAAAGCACTTGTTGACGCAGGCGAGCGGGTTCTTGGCTACATTTACCCACACCCTCCACACGAGATAATCATAGCCCATGGACTCAAACCATCTCTTGTCCGCACCAATCCTTCTATGGTTGGAGCGTATGAGGCAAGTCTGCAGACATTCTCCTGCTCCCTCACACGGAATCTGTTTAGTCAGAGGGTCAATAATAGCTTTCCACAGCTTGCTGGCATAGTATTCTCAGGAAACACATGTGATGCTCTTCAGAACGTTGGAGATGTTTGGCGAAAGCGATTTCCCAAGGACAATGTACTTCGCCTCACCTATCCAGTTGGGGATTTAGGGGAATCGAGTGTTAACTTTCTGGCTATGGAAATCAAAACACTCTCCGATGAGCTTGCTTCTCTATATGGCGAGGAATTCTCGGAATCAAGCTTTAGGGAGGCAACAGTTCTGCTTGATGAGATACGAAACGCTCTGCAATTGCTCTACTGTGTCAGAATCCTGCATCCATCACTTATTTCATACAACGTGCTTTCCACTTTTGTTGGAGAGTTTCTAACTGCACCCACACAGGAAGCTGCTGATAGGATGAAGATGACATGTAACGAAGTCCTAGACCGAATTGAAAACACGGGTCAAAAAAACAAGGTGGAGCGACTTCGCAATTCCCTCTTGAACCATGACCTTTCAGGTTTTGAGGCTGCAATTGATCCTTCTGGTCCAAGAATCGCAGTGATTGGAGGAATGATAGAGCCAAGCACATTAGCTGGTCTTCTGGAAAATGTTCAGGGTATCACTGATGCAACACTAGTACTTGATATGCTTTCCTTCGGATTCAAGACAGTCTTCACGCCCCCAGTAGATATTGAGGGTGATCCCTATGAAGAATCAGCACGGTCGATTCTGGGCGCCCATGGTGAGCCAACTCAAGAAGGCCTACCGAAGCGTACATCCTTCCTCAAAGATGTCCTTACACGACTCTCAATTCAAGGGCTAATCGTTTGTGAGCAATCCTTCTGTGATCCCGACGAGTTTGAGTCGCCTTCATTGGAAAGGGCTGCGGAAGAAGTTGGTGTCCCAACTGTGAAGGTTCCTCTTGATTCCGAACTCTCGGATCGTGCTCGGATTGAAGGCAGGATTCAGACTTTCCTAGAAACCATTGATGCTAATTGAAGGAGTGAAAAGAATGAGCGATGAGAAACCCTATAGGAAACTAGAAACCCAAGCTTTGCTGCAACAGATTGCTTTCCGACACGGAATGGAAGCAATGGCTGCTTCTGAAGAAGGTAACTTGGCATGGGTTTC
>JBHLQK010000077.1:0-12804 GCA_048884925.1 Candidatus Thorarchaeota archaeon | reverse complement strand
TCTGGCGGTGGTGGTGGAGGAGGTGTGTCATCGATTCTCGTATCCACTGGTGCCAAAACAGAATCACGTTTCTTCTTGGTGAAGAAGAATCCGACGAGAATTAGAATCAGTCCTAGCACAGCAACTCCTGCGCCAATGAGTACCGTCATTTCGCCAAAGAAGGCGTATGAGGGGTCAATGGAAGGAAGTAGTGCAATAATTGCACCACCAATAACAAGAAGTGCTCCTAGACAGACGGGTCCTGAACGAACGTACTCACGCCATGTAAGATAAGCCAATTGAGTTTGCTCCTAATCGAGACTCTTTCCACGCGGTCTCGTCTAATTCTAATTCAGGCGGAAGGAGCGATTTAAGATTGTCGGCTACCTTCTAGCCAAGGTCAAGAGCTACTTGAACAATGCAACCCGTTGAAGAAGTATTAATCTCAATCTTTGCGCCAGTGAGCTGACTTACTTTCTTTGCAATTTTCTCATGGAATGCACATGGATATCCAGCAGGTATCTTGCTACCGTCTGGATCAATCTGTCTTGCCATTGCTAGGAGCTCGCAGCGTCCCGTTTCTATCTTAAGGTGATGAACTTGAGCTGCAGGGAGTTGTCCTTCCTTTGTACAACTGAGAATCATATTTCCAAAGCTCGAAAGCACATCAACTCCTTCTCCTGAGGCACTCCACATTCGAACTAGTTCTTTTGCAGCATTTTCAAACATAGTATCCAGATGCCCTTCTGGAAGACCCTTCCCGTAGGCTGCCAACTCTGCTATCATAACGCCATAGGAAACAATGGCAGGTTGCCAAAGACCAACACCATTCAGCGGCTCAAGTCTGGGTACAGCACCCACACCAGTTACGGCAATGTCATCAATACTACTAGTAGACTCGGCCTGAACTTCTGACGTTTCCTCTGAATCGGCAACTGGCGAACTGCCATCATCATAGACAAGGTCTGGGACCTCGTAGTCAGGACAGACTCCAGCAGTCTGATACTTGCGTGAGAACTGCATAAGGCGGCCAGCACATTGAGCCACAGCATGTCTGCTGAGGCCTTCAAGTCTAATGTGGCCATAGATCACACCGACATACGATTCCAAATCTAATTGATGAATCGTTTTTTCAGCGAGGATCTTTTTGCCCCTGACCACTCGACAGGCCCACTTTTCTTCCATTACTCCAGCTTGTGCCGCATAACTGGTGTTAGTAATGCCAACCAATGGTGAAATGGGATAGAAGTTGCTCAATGAAAAGCCTCAATGTTGTCTCTGTTGTATCACCCTGTTTTCATGACTTCAAAAGCCTATCTTGAATGTACGTTACCGTGAAACTCCACTCAAAGAAGTGCTAGGTCAAAGCCTTCGTTATCCTGAGAGTGATGATTGAATGAGCATCAACTGGAATTGTCACGGTTGGACCTGAGCTGGATAGTTCTCCAATGTTTCTCTCACAGAGGTCCACGAGCTCGACTTTCTCGACTACAAATGGAAATTCAAGCTTTGCACTTCCGCTCTCACCAGCCATCTCATATAGCCGGACTATGAACTCATGTTCTGATGAACCAATCTTGTGACATGAGAGGCTCAGCTCCATTCCCTCAATCTTGAGCAGTGACTCTTCAGGCGGCAGAGACCCACCGGGGGCTTCCAGCGGATAACCGATCAAGGGCATTCTGTGCTCTGCAGCAGTCCTCCAGATCTTGGCATCTTTCCAAGAACCTTTGTGTGGAAATAGCGACATGCGGAATGAATGCGCTTCCTTCTCGCGAGCAGTTTTTGACTCTTCAACGTCATCATCTCGGCCATGTGAAAGGTGTTCTACACTTCGCAAAAGAGTCACGCTGAGAAGCCCGTCCCGGAATTGAAACTCATGAAGACCAAAGGCAGACAACCCGATCCCGAACTCAGGCCCTGAGCAATCCACCCAATCGAGCCCTGAGAATAGTCCTTGGTTGGCATCAACCCATTCTTTGGGATCATGCGGCGTGGCATTCTTAGAGTCTGCCCCAAATTGAGAACCCACTACCACTCTTTCGGAGAATACAGTCAAGGGGAAGTTGGCTCTAACACGCTTACTTCTACCATCGAACTTCAAATCTGTTTCAATGTCAATTCTATGTATGCCCTCGTAGAGAACAACACGTTGTTCTCTTTTCGATTCACTGAAATCTCCCTCAACCAGAATAGTAGCTCTCAAAGGTCCCGACTCAATGACAGAAAGCTTGCCTGAGTAGCGCAGCGTTGTGAGATCAGAGTCTTTGTCTGAGAGATGGGACCTTGCATATCGGTATAGGTCTCCAACATCGCTCTCCATCGTGAGATAGTTGCCAGGACCTCTTAGTGTTTCAACCTGACTCTGCTTATCAAACACCCTGGTCATTGCACCACTAAAATCATCAAACTCGACAATGAAGTTGTCTGATTCGACCCAGTTCTTGCCTGTGCGAAGCGAGGAATCGAACTCGGGAGGTTGCTCTGATGGATTTACAGTGTAAACTTTGTACCCCAGACTAGGCATGTTTCGAGCAATTAGGATGGCTTCGACAGGACCACCTTGGGGGATCTCTCCAATAACCTGATACGGAATGCTATTGCCATCTGAATCTTGAATCTCAAAGAAGGGCGTATGAATTTTCGAGATATCCAACAGAATACGAGTCACATCACTTCGCCTCCAAGGTAGAGGATTGAATATTGCGAAGCACGAATGTGTCGAATCAATGGAAATCTTCGATGCAAATGCGCTCACAGCCTCCTCGAGTATCTCTTGAACATGCTCGAGTGCCTGCTTATACCTGCGCTCAGCAAGTCGATAAGGCTCGTCAGCTATGGTGCCTCTAATGATGTTATGATCCTGATTGAACAGGAGGATTAGCCATATACTCTCCAGAACCCTTGTGTTTTCAATATCACCTGCTAGCGAGAGATAAAGCTCTGCGAGGTAAAGCATGGTTTCGAGCTGACGATTCATTTGCTTCAGCTTCACGCGAGCACTCATGCCGCCAGATCTCGACGATGTAAATCTACCAGAAGATAGTTCTCCTGAAATCATGGGCAGAGAAGCCTGTACAGATTTCATCTTTTCGGTGAACTCTCTTGGAGTGACTATAAACATCCGCATATCCGGAAAGGTTGCATTCCATTGAGAAACAATATCTGCTAGATGAGGCAGCGGCGGCACCAGTTCTCCCCCGACTGGGACAAGCACATTGTTGGATGATGCTTTCTCGCCAGTGATGTCCGCCACCTTGAGTAAATTGCTGAACGCCTCCCTTAGATTCTCTGATAGCCATGCAGAGCTATCATATCCATTAGAAAGCCAAATCGCGTTTACACGACTTCCATCAAGTCCCATCCAAACGAATTCTGTTGGCGAGTCATAGGGCATCCCTCTCCAGAATACATACGAATCAATCCCGCATAGCCTGAGAATTTGTGGCATCTGGGAACAGTGACCCGAGGAGTCTATGGCCCAGCCCGTTCTAACATCAACTCCAAGTTCCTCTCTGATGAACCGAGTGCCAAACAGGAACTGACGGACTATAGATTCTCCATCAGGGATTATGAAATCTGGCATCACATATGTCCCACCCACTATCTCGATCCGTCCCTCCAGCACCCTCTGGTGCAAGGAATCCCAGTAGTTCGGAAACAGTCGCTTGAATCCATCAAGAAGAGTCACTTGATCTAGACAGAATTTGTGACTTGGATTCAGTTCAAGATAGTCTAGGATGCTCTTGACATTCCAAGAAACGATGCTGATGTTATGTTCGTATGTCTGTACCCTAGAGTTATCAAAATGAAGAAATGGGCATAGATTAACTATCCAACGTTGCCCCATTTTAGGTCACTCTCTCTGATATTTCGAATGAAAACACAATCCAAATTGGCTGTGACCTTAAAGACATTCCCTGTGTTTGAGATGGTTTGGAGGGTCATGCTTCGGATCCTCCAACAAAATCACTTAGACATACAGATCACTTCTTGTCTTACTCTCAGACTCGATTTGACGTCCCTCTAGGGCAGCAGAGAGTTTCTCGTAGTATTCCATCACATTAGGGGTTAGGGTTGGTCGGACTGATTTCAGCGCTTCCATAAAGTGCTTCATCTCGAGGGGTTTTGCTTTCATCTGGATGTTTGTTGGTGTCGAGCCCTCCGTGACTGCAATCATCACTGCAACTCTAACTAGACCTTCAATGTCAGCTCCTGAGAAGTATGCAGTCTTCTCAGCTAGTTCCTCCAAATCAAGATTCTTCGATCCCGGAATGCCTTTTGCCACTGTGTGAACCTTGAGAATCTCTAAACGTGCATCCTTGTCAGGCGCTTCGACATGTAGTAGAATATCAAATCGACCTGGTCGAAGCATCGCAGGGTCCATGATGTCAGGACGATTTGTTGCCCCGATGACTAGCACATTCTGCAATGTTTGAAGTCCATCAACTTCAGCAAGGAATTGGTTCACAATTCGCTGTGTGACTCCTGTTTCATCTTGTTGCCCACGCTGACTCAGTAATGCATCAATCTCATCGAAGAAGATTACACAAGGAGCAACCTGTCGTGCTTTTTTGAATATCTCTCTTACAGCCTTCTCCGACTCACCAACGTATTTGTTAAAGATCTCTGGACCCTTTATAGAAATGAAGTTGGCTTCACTTGTTGTGGCAACAGCCTTTGCAAGCAATGTCTTTCCAGTTCCAGGTGGACCATAGAGTAGAATTCCCTTCGGGGTTCTAATCTTCATCTCCTGAAAGACCTCAGGAAATCTGAGGGGGCCTTCAACGGACTCTAGCAATGCCTTCTTTGCTCTCTGCAATCCACCAATGTCTTCCCATTGCACGTTTGGCTTTTCAACCAAGACCTCTCTCAATGCTGAAGGTGAAATACCAGAAAGCGCAGTATCGAAATCATGCTGTGTCACAAAGAGGTCATGGAGGACATCAGGAGGGATGTCTCCTGTTTCTGGATCCATATGAGGCAGAGCTCTACGGAGCGCCTCCATAGCAGCTTCCCTAGCAAGTGCGGCAAGATCAGCACCAACAAATCCATGAGTCACAGAAGCCAACCTTTGGAGATCTAAATCCTCCTCTAGAGGCATAGATCTGGTATGGATTTGGAGAATTTCTAAACGACCTTGGCGATCAGGCACACCAATCACAATCTCTCTGTCAAACCTTCCCGGTCTTCTGAGAGCTTCATCTACATCATCAACGCGATTCGTAGCTCCAATGACAATGACTTGGCCTCTGCCTGCAAGTCCATCCATTAGAGCCAGTAATTGAGCAACCACTCTCCGCTCAACCTCACCTGTTACCTCCGCCCGTTTTGGAGCTATGCTGTCAAGCTCATCAATGAAGATTATACTTGGAGCGTTCTTCTCAGCTTCCTCGAAAGCCTCTCTTAGCTTCTGCTCAGACTCACCGTAAAACTTGGACATAATCTCAGGACCGTTGATGGTCTTGAAATTTGCACCCGACTCATTTGCAACAGCCTTCGCTATGAGTGTCTTCCCTGTTCCAGGAGGACCATGCAGCAACACACCTTTGGGGGGTGATATCCCAAGACGCTTAAAAAGCTCGGGGGATTTTATTGGCAGCTCCACCATTTCTCGAATCTTCTGAATTTCTTTTCCAAGCCCTCCAATGTCTTCGTAAGTGATTTGAGGAATTGATATTTCCTCAGGCTTGGCAGGTCGTGTGAGGACCTCGACCTTCGTTGATGCTGTCACCTTGACATGTTTGCTTGGTCCAACTGAGGTTGCCGTGAACTGAAGACCTTGTCCTATTGATGCAATAAGAATGAAATCGCCTCTGGTTATTGGCCGGTTCATTATCTGCTGTTTAATGTAGTCCTCAAATCCAGGCTGGAATCGTACTGGTTGACTTGGAGCTAGCACAACCCTGGTCGCTTCAGGAACATTTGTGTTGGCAACTTCAACCATCTCTCCGAGCTTTACGCCCGCATTGGCTCTGATGAGACCATCCATTCGAACCATGTCAAGAACTTCGTCTTCCTTTAGACTTGGCCAACAGATAGCAACCGTTTCCTTTGTACCATTTAGGAGGACATAATCCCCAGAACGAACTTGAAGGAGGTCACGTACCTCTGTATTCAATCGTACTATACCGCGACCCTGGTCTTTAGGCATCGCCGCTGCTACTTTCAGTCTAATTGAGCTTTCTCCACTTTCTGACATTCAAATCCACTCTCTACTCTCTTTTTAAGATCCTCTCGGTATTATCAGATTCTTTATTCCCTTCATCCTTCTCTAGTCGAATCTCTGCAACTCCGTTGCGGCAAGAAACAAATGAACGTTCTGCATCAATGATGAATGGAGTTTCAAACTGTTGAAAGAGGTTTCGAGGTATGTATGATAAACTGGCCACGTTCCCCCTGACACTCACCTGAAGCTCGTCCATCATTAAACACTCCTCCATTACGAGGATGACTGAATCCTCAAGGTCAATCCTCTCTATTCTAGGACCCTCATCAGGCACATTTAGGGGAATTGCAGTTTCATCAGAATGCGTTTCCCACATCTTATCTACTCCAGTGCCCCCATTTGGCGTTCCAAATGTGCCGAAGAATTGCTCTATCATTCTACGGAAAATCTTCTCAAATTCATCATCATCAATCATTAAGCTCTGTTCCTCCCGCTTCCATGGATTCTAGGCATTGTGAAAGAGGCCTGAACCAAGGCCACAGGTCCATTCTACACGCTTAGATGTCATGCGTTTGCTGGAAGATTACATTAGAAAGTATATGAACCTTTACTAAGATGCACGAATTTCTTAATAACTTCTGAGCAGTCTACAAATTTGGATTGATTCTGGCGAGAATGTTCCACTACGAATAGCCTTAAGAAAGTCAACAAGAGCAGAGAAAGTGAACACTAAGAGGAAATAGCGATGGCCAACTGCTCCCTTTGCGGCAAAGAAGACCTGACGTTCACGTGTCCATATTGCAGAGGAGTCTATTGTACAGACCATAGACTACCAGAGGGACACGGGTGCACTGGAATGCAAAAAGCCAAGGACGATGCGCGGAAAAAAATCGCAGACTCATTCACTGGCCAATATGATGACGATGAGTATGACGAAGACATCATTGGTCAGCCGCGTCGTGTGAGGGTCAAGAAGCCCACAAGACGCAGATTCACAGATGCAGAGGTCAAGGATCTGGGGATTGCTTCGGTTTTGACAATTCTTGTAAGCATCTCAATTATGGGAGGACCACCAATTGGAATCCTCAATGGTATTATTGCCCTTCCTGAATTCTTCCTTGTAGGACTTTGGTGGTTTCCTTTAGCACTAATCTTCGTTTTTTGGGTCTCATTCATGATTCACGAATTTGCCCACAAGTTCACAGCGCAGAGATATGGCATGTACGCACATTTCAGGATGACAATGCAGGGTTACTATCTCTCGGCCGTCGCAATCCTGTTTGCCATCCCGATATTCGGGACTGGAGTAATGCAGGTTGGAGGAGCCAGCGACATGGATGATTATGCTAAGTCCACTTTGGCAGGACCTTTGTCCAATCTCATTGTTGCAGGTTTGCTCTTTATCACTGCCGAGATAATTGTGATAACATCTGGGGCTTTGTCTCTACCTGTTGAGTTCATAATCTTTTACGGGATGCTATTGAATTCCTTTCTTGGTCTATTCAACATGATACCCATTCCGGGCTTTGATGGGAATACCATATATCGCTGGAACAGGTCTCTATGGGTTTTATTGACGGCCTCCTTGCTGTCTACCCTACTAGCGGGCTATTTCGTGATTCCGATTCTATGAAAGGCGGTACTATGTTCCCGATGTAACACCTAGGTTCAAAGAAGTACCAGGCTTAGGGAATCCCAGATATCTTAGAGGGAATTCCATATTGCAAACACTTCATCAAGCAACTCCAGAGATTACAGAGCTGTCAGTTTCCGCCTGGTTCTACAGAAATCGGACGATTGCCGGATTTGACAATCCTGCACGTTCACTCTATGTTTCCATCAGAGAACTTGTAGAAAACAGTCTTGACGCATGTGAATCTGTGAGCGTCTTGCCAAAAATATCTGTAGCTCTAGAGAGAGAATGCACACTGGAGGACTACGCAGCCCTCATTGGATCTGGACCTGAGATTTTCAAGCTGACCATAATAGACAACGGCTCAGGAATACCTGCTGATAAGGTTCCCCAGCTGATTGGCAAGATGTTGACGGGGACCAAATTCACTCTAAAACAAAGTCGAGGCACATTCGGACTGGGAGGAAGCTTGGCGTTACTTTACGGACAAGTGACAACCCAGAAACCAATTGAGATTGTAACCGGTCAAATTGGCAGTTCTGAACGGCACAGATTATTGATGCGACTTGATATTGAGAACAATACCCCAATCATCATCGAAGTCGAACGGGAAACCAAGGAATCCAGCGAACATGGAACAGAAGTATCGTATTATCTAGAAGGAGACTGGATGAGAAGCAAGCGCAAGATTGTAGACTACTTCTCTCAAACAAGCGTGATAGTTCCATACGCATCCATTCGATTTGATGATCCAGATGGCAATACTCTCAGGCTCAATCGATTGACTGAGAACCTACCCATGGCTCCGAGAGAGATGAAGCCACACCCTAAAGGTGTAGATGTTGAAGCCTTGAAATCAATGATTTTGCAGACCCGTGCGAAGAATCTGCGCTCATTCATGACAGGGTCGTTTCAAAGAATAGGTGCAACTACCGCTAAGAAACTCCTTCTGCATGCAAGATTGGATTCAGGAAGACATCCAAAGGAATTGACAGAAGAGGAGCTTGTTACTATCATGAAGGCACTGAATAGCTATGACAAATTTCAGCCTCCTTCCGCAGAATCACTCTCACCTGCCGGAGTGGATCTCCTAGAAACTGGTATACAACGATTGAATCCTGATATTGCTGTTGTGCGCCAGAGAAATCCCAGTGTGTATGAAGGGCATCCGTTCATCATAGAAGTTGGCGCTGCGTATGGAGGGGACCTGAAGAGCGGAGTCCTCCTGTATCGGTTTGCCAACCGAATTCCACTTCTCTATGACGAGCGATCGGGGGTTTCTAGCAGGGTAATAAGAGAATTGAATCTCAAGAACTATGGATTGAAACAGGACGACCCTCTGGCTTTCTTTGTTCATCTCTGCTCGACTAAGGTTCCCTACAAGACAGTTGGCAAGGAGTATATTGGTGATGTGGATGTTGTGCGGAGAGAGATTGAGCTCGGTCTGAAGGACTGTCTGCGGCAGATTGGAGAGAGGGTACGGAAAAAGCAGAGAGTTTCAAGAAATCACAGAAGGCAAAGTAGATTGAAGGAGTATTATGAGTTCATGAGTGAGGTCCTAGCTGAATCAACCGGTCTTGCTGTCCAGACAAAGCATCTATTCCCTGAGGAGGCGAATGACCTTGACTGAGGCAGTTGCAAATTCAATTGCAGGAACTAGAGTAGTTCTGGATCTCATAGATGATATTCTGGTAACCCTTGCGGAAACCATTGATGATGGGCTCTTTCCAGAAATTGGATATTATGGCTCCTCAAAAAGGAACATATGCTACTCAGAATCAGACGGCTATACTCATATCGATGCCACTGCTTCTTATCTTGATGGTAGGAAATTAGAGAGTGCCAAGACTATAGTGGGATTAGTCTATGGCCTCACCAGATTCAAGGAACATCTTGAGCAGGGCATGTCTATGAGCCTTCGAGACTATTACTACATGCATAAGGTGAAGCGTGTTCAAGAGGTACTCAATATTGGCACACAGAATGAAACCAATAGAGCTATCAACCTCTGTGAACGTATTCTTAGATCAAGGGGGTCATCAATACCGCGGGAGGATTTTGGAGTTGTCAGTTCTCCGAAAGGCACGTTCTATGGTGATGTGACACTATCAGATCTATCTGGCAAGAGAATCAACTGCGCAGGAGCAGGAGAGTATGGTTGGTTTATTTCTTCCCGACCCTTTGAAGTGAAGATTCATGACATCAACATAGATGCAGCTGTCTTTGTTGAGAAAGAAGCTATGGCAAGAAATCTCATCGAACTAGGTATCCCTGAAGACATGAACCTTGGAATTGGGTCACTATTCGGGCAACCAGGGAGAAACATGAGAGCTTGGATTCGAAGGCTTGCGGACACTGAAGTCCCCATTTTGGTCCTCGTTGACATGTCACCTTGGTCCCTACGCATTTTCTCCACGATAAAGAACAACTCAATAGAGCTCGCGAACATAAGAGGAATTGCCACTCCGGAAGCTAAACTAATAGGTCTCAGCATTGATGATTTCTGGCGCAAGAAAGGAATACTTAGAGACATCGAGCACTCTCTTGAATTCATGAGCAGCTCTGATATCAAGTGTGCACACCAAAACCAATCCATTCCAGCTATAAGTCAGGACGAGATGCTCAAACGTGAGAATGAAGTCATGCTGAAGAAGAGGAGGAAGGGAGAACTTGAAGCGTTCAAGGCGTTTGGTCTGCCACTAAATCAATTGAAAGCAACATACATGGGATACATACTAGCTAAAGCAAAAGCCCAAGACGTGAAACTGATATAAGATACTGCATCATCAAACATCATTGGTGGAGATATTATGCCGTTGGACAAGGAAAAGACACTCGAAGATTTGGACTCTTTAAGAAACACTGTGGTGAATCTATTGGAAGAGCATGAACGGATGTCTGGAGAGATTGACAAATATGCGAGTGAAGCAGATGATCTCCGTTCAGAGAAGAGGGAAGCCGAGGAAAAAGCTTGGGCAGCTGAAGAAAGAGCAGGCAAGGCCGAGGCTGAACTTGAATCAACGAAGAACGCACTCGAGAGTTCAAGGGAAGAATTGGAGGAACTGAAATCAGATACAACAAAAGACTCTGAGATTGACGAGCTCAGAAGAGAGCGTGATGATCTCCGAGCTGAGATGGATGAAATCAATTCAAAACTTGCACGGGTATCAGAATTATATCGAGAAACTTCTGCAGAAAAGGAGAAGCTCCAAGAGAAGGTAGACGTGAGCGACCTGCTAGCAATCTACATTATTCTCATCGAGAACATCTTCGGAGGGAAACCCCACGCAAGGGTCCTATACACACTGCACAACACTAAGACGGCCATCACTCGAAAGAATATAGAGGCGAGTACAGGTATCATGGCTACAGCGGTTATGAAAGCGATTCATGACCTTAGGAATGCAGACCTTGTGTCTTACGATGAGGAAACCCAAGAGGTCAAGCTGATAAAGGAAATAATGTAGAACTAGAAACGGATTTGGCAACCTACCTTGAGAGTGAAGGCTAGTGGGAAGAATCAATTATGCACCTGAACTGAAGAAGTACGTGAGAAGATACAACCTAGGAGAGAAACTTAGCTCTATCCTCTACTTGCTCGGCAATGATGCGCAGGACGTTGTGGACTGGGCATATGAGGAGTCTAGACGAAAATCCGCCGGAGAGAAAGCGCCCAAGGGTATAGAATTGGGAAAAGCTATGTTTCATCTGCTTGGACGAACTGCAGCAGTTCGACTTGTGCAGCAAAACCACGCCCGGGGAAGGCTTACTACAAAGAGCGAAATCAAACTTAAGACCGGCCAAAAAATGGAGATGCCAGTTCTCTATCAGGAAGCGGGTCTTCGCCATCCACAAGAAGCAAGGAACCTTCGGCATAACTTATTTCATGAGGCTTTTCACTCCCTGATCACTCATATTTTCCCTAAGGTGGAAACAAGAGTTCCTTCAACTGGAGAAGGCCTAACACCGGACCTAATGGTGTATCATAAAGACCCAGATTGGTCCATTTCAGTTGAGTATAAGGGATATCGTTCCATTACACTTCTGAGTGAGTCAGAGATTCTCAAGGGAATGCGATATCAAGCGGCTTACGGCACAGCGTGGCTTGTAACCTCGACAACCAAGGATGTAAGCAATCTCTACGGTACCACCGTAACCTCGGAGGAGATAATTGAAAGAGGTCTGGAACGTCTCCGTAATATTGCTAAGAGAAGGGTTTATACAACTGAACAGAAGGAAAATAAGGGAATTGCCAGGAAGGGGATATTACATCTGCAAAAGCACGTCGGCGATACGCTGCGATGCAAGGTTGTAACTGCAGCTGATCTCTTGGATTCCTGCAAGGCAGGCAAACCACTGAAAGGATTGGCTTTAACTACAGGTCTCGATTTTGTAGACATGCTTTGCGATTTCGGAATGGACAAACATGCTGACAACGTGCTCAGAATAATGAAGACTCCTGCCCGATCCATATACAGCGACACAGTCACATCAGTCAGACTCATAGAATAGTCTTATTCTGCTCTGTGTGACATATGCTCCCAAGCTTTATTTGCTGCCAGCCTACCGTCAAAGAGTAGTGGTCAATTTAGAGATAGCCTATTCTTATCGAGGGATGGAAGGTGAAACAACCAGGCGCTGTAGATGTGCCCAATATTCTTAAAGAGGTTCTGAAGAAACTCTCAAATAATTCGCCAATATTGGGCGCTGCCATCCTGTCCGTAGAGGGACTGCCACTCGTGAGCCATTTCCATGGAGGAACTGAAGATGTAGCAGTAGCTGCCATGGTGGCAGGTATACATTCCGCGGGAGAACAGGCTGTTAGGGAGCTACGTCAAGGTAATCTCAAATACATCATTATACAAGGAAATCGAGGCACCACCCTTGTAATTACAATGCCATCAGAATACCTGCTTGCGGTTACTGCACCCGAGAATGCCAGATTGGGACTAATATTCAACGATGCTAAACGTGCAGCAAGAGAGGCAAGCAAAATTCTTCGAGACCTTGCTTGAGTGATTGC
>JBHLQK010000076.1:0-12878 GCA_048884925.1 Candidatus Thorarchaeota archaeon | reverse complement strand
CAATGGTTTGAGTCATGGATGAAAATAACTCCTGCGATAAAAGTTGAAGCTTCTGCAGGAGTTTCAGCTGGCTATAGTATCAAGAAAGAATATACTCTATGGACGTGGTCTACAAGATTCACATTCTGGGCTGGATCTGTTATTGTTTGGGCTAATTTGAGACTGACGGTAAATGTCGGCGTAGAGCTGAGTGCTAATGGTGAGTTTTCGATTTCAACTTGGGCTCAGGCAAGTGCATGGTATAAGGCAGGTGTCCGATGGTCAAATGGTTGGAGCACCATATGGCAGAGCGGCAGAGATGCATCCTATGGCAAGCCATCCATTAGTGCCTCAGCAGGGATTACCGTTACACCTTACGCAAAGTGCAGGCTGGCTTTCTTGCTATATGATGTTGGGGGGCCATTTGTCGAGGCTGTGGCTTATGCCCCAATTGGTATTGAATTGACAGTAGGCCAATCAGGAGTATCAGGCACTTGGGCAATAAGCCTAAAGCTAAAGATCAATGTCGGAGTGACTCTTGCTGGTTGGATCCAGAAAATCCTGAAGCTAGGCGAATATTCGAAAACAGTTGCCGACTTCACCCTAATGTCCTGGAATGGGACTTGGTTATGATCGCCACCCAGGATTCAGAGATGTCATGGGTTCTGAAATGGTTGAATCATTGCCTAGGAGAACACAGCTACTATACACTATAATGCGAGGGAGATGTTCTATTCTTTAGAGATGGCACTATAGGTGTGCTCCGCATCAAAGGATTGCAGCCAATTCTAGGAATCTTCTATTTATCAGAATAGCAAATGCATCATGTGTTTTAAAGAAGGTGACATCAATGCTCTAATTCGGATTATAGTATTCGAATTGCTAATCATGAATTTGATAACCTACCTTAATCCTTTTCAGTTTCCAGTGTCTGTTGGTGTAAGCGTCCTGATCTGAATACTGATGAACAACTCAAGCGTGTTTTGGGTGAGGTGGTATGCATGCGTATACTCAAAATGCAGTCGCAATTTCTCCGGGAATTCTTGATGAGCCTTGATAAGTTTGGGAAACTATATGGACCCAAGCGAGTGGAAGGCGTCCTCACTTACGCCCCAATTGAGAACTTCAATCAGCTTGTTCTGAATGGTGAGAACACTCTAATCCCACTGAAGAAGCTTTTCCATCCCAAGAAATTCAGCATGTTCGAATTTGACAATGAGGGTTTTAGGCCCGACTACTCAATAATTGAGAAACGGGTTATTCTGGGAGTACATCCTTGTGAGATTCATGGAATTCTTAGGCTCGATGAAGTATTTCTTGAGAATCTACCTGACCCATATTATGCGGGACTCAGGAACAACACTGCTATCATTGGTTTCTCTTGCTTGCCTTCTGAGAGTGCTCTTTGCAAATCAACGGGAACAGATATTGTTGAAGAGGGTTTTGATCTGTTTTTTGTTGACTTAGATGAGTTCTTTCTGGTCTGGATAGGATCAAGCTTAGGACATGATATGATTCTGGAAAAAGAGGGATTCTTTGACGACAAAGTTACCCACGAGGACATCCAACGGTATATAGACTGGCGTGAGAATCGTGATGAGATGTTCAACCACTCGTTCAACTTCCATGCAATGCCAGACATAATTGAGTTGAGCTATGACAGTGAGGTCTGGGACTATTTTGCTAAAAAGTGTCTATCATGTGGACAATGTACCATGGTCTGTCCAACATGCAACTGCTATAATGTCACTGATGTTCTTGATATCTCCAGCACCACATCAGGAAAACGGGAACGAATCTGGGACAGCTGTATGTTTGTTGATTATAGTCTAGTTGCAGGCGGTCACAACTTCAGAGGTACCCGTGCAGATCGTCTAAAACTATGGTACACTCACAAATTGAAAGCATTCGCCCATGAATATGGGAAACCTAGTTGCGTTGGATGCGGTCGTTGTGTTGAAACGTGTCCAGTTGACATCAACGTGCTCACAGTTTCTGAAGCACTTACTGAATGCGAGGTGCCAAAAGAATGACTGCAATGGAGAAAATAGAAAATCCGTTTCAACCTGAACCCGCAAGGATTGTCAGGCAATATGATCTCATTAAAGACCACCGCTTTTTCCAGATTCGGTTCACAGACATGGACAGAGCGATGTCATTCAAATACAAGCCCGGACAGTTTGCGATGCTCTCAATCCCAGGCGTGGGAGAAGCTCCATTCTCAATCTCCTCGACTCCCAGCAGACCAGGCATCCTAGAGATGGGAATAAGAAAGACAGGCAAGCTCACTGATGCATTGTTCAAGAAGAGGGATAATGACATAGTTTATGTTCGAGGACCCTACGGGAATGGATTCAAGCTTGAACCAATGGTAGAAAGAGACATCATTATTGTTGCTGGAGGACTTGGCGTTATCCCTTTGCGTTCAATCCTCTATTATGTGTTAGATAACCGAGACCAGTTTGATGAGCTCTATTTCCTCTATGGCGCAAGAAACCCAGATGAGTTTCTTTTCAGGAGCGAATTCTTCCAGATAAAGGACCGGGATGACATTGATTGTTTCTACACTGTGGATAAGGACACAACAGGAACATGGTCAGAAAACACAGGAGTTGTGACCAAGCTGTTTGAGCAGCTTCCGGATATAGATCCACAGACAACAACAGCAGTAGTCTGTGGTCCTCCTGTGATGTACAAGTATGTTATTCGAGAGCTACTCAAAATGAAGATTCCCAAGAATATGATCCAGATGACACTTGAGCGAAGGATGAAGTGTGGTGTAGGAAAATGCGGTCACTGTGCACTTGACCACATCTATACCTGCATGGATGGCCCGGTTTTTACTTACTGGGACACTCTGCACTTCAGGGAGTTGATTTGAGATGACTCCAAAGAGCTTGAAGAAAGCAATGAAGCCAAGAATAGGAGTCTATGGTTTCACAGGGTGTGCAGGCGACCAGCTACTCATCATCCACACCGAGGACCAGATTCTGAATCTGTTCAATGCAGTTGACATCAAGTCATTTGTTATGGCTTCATCCAACCCCATAGAAGAGGATCTTGATGTTGCTTTTATTGAAGGCAGTATCAGCACCAAGGAGGAGAGAGAGCACATCAAAGAGATTAGAAAGCGTGCTCAAGTCGTAGTAGCTATGGGCAATTGTGCTGTAGCAGGAGGACCTCAGGCGATGTTCGCAGAGGATGGTAGCTTTGCTAGGCGCTTAAAACAAGTCTATGGCGATGTTAAGTTTATCACAGACCCAGTTGAGGCAACTCCCATTGACCAAGAAATCACAGTGGACTACTATCTCCCAGGATGTCCTATATCTCAGTCTCAAGCTATGGCGCTGATTGGAAGACTGATTCATTATGCAAAGCCTGAAGACATTACAACTCCTGTCTGTCTGGAGTGCAAACTCAACGAAAATCGATGTTTACTGCTTGACAAAGAGTTTTGCTTGGGACCGGTGACTATGAGCGGCTGCGGTTCAGCTTGTCCTAACCACGGGCTACCCTGTGTGGGTTGCTGGGGGCCAAACAAGGATGGCAACTTCACAGAACTATTCAGCCTGCTAAGTAGCTTCGGAATCTCGCATGATGATATTCTCCGGCGGATTCGCAACTTTGGAGGGTACAAGATTCTGAAGCACATTGAAGATATTCAGGAAGTGAAGGGGTGATATCATGACTGGGGACAGAATAAACATCAAGCCTCTCGCTAGGGTCGAGGGTAATGGAGGAATAAGAGTCGAGATTTCTGATAACAAGATAACCAAGGTTGAGGTGCAGATTCTTGAGGGACCACGCCTTTTCGAGACCCTAGTCATAGGTAAAACACCTGAGGAGAATCTTAGCCTAGTTCCAAGAATTTGTGCAATATGCAATCTATCTCACAAATATGCGAGTCTTCGTGCGCTTGAGAAAGCCCTCGATGTGGAGGTTCCTGAAACAATAGATATCTTCCGCCATCTTATGCATCATGGAGAAATGATAGAGAGTCACAGTCTACACCTCTACTTCCTGGCGCTGCCAGATTTCTTTGGATTTGATAACGCAGTTGCTATGGCTGAAGACCATGGAGCAGTCGTGACAAAGGCGCTTCAGATGAAGGCATTTGGTAATAAAATAATGAGAATGATGGGAGGAAGGATGATTCATGGAGAGAATCCAATTCTCGGCGGCTTTGGCAAGATTCCCGAAAATAAGCTGCTCCTTGAGATTCAGGAAGAAGCCAGAGAACTCCTTTCATTTGCAATTGATACTATCGACATTCTAGCCGGACTTGAGATAGCAGACCATATGGAGAGAAATACCCAGTTCCTTTGTTGCAAGCCGCCTCATGATGAATATGATTACTACGGAGACATACTGATGACATCAGACGGAATGGAGCACTCCGCAGAGGACTACAAGAAGGTCATTGAAGAACGTGTTGTTAACCATAGCTTTGCGAAACGTAGTCTCTACAAAGGACAGCCATTCACTGTAGGAGCCCTTGCACGCGTTCTATTACTTGGGGACCGATTTCGGGGTGAGGCCAAGAAAGCCTATGATAGGCTATACAATGACAGATGGCATCGAAACCCTCTCTACAACAACTTCGCTCAAGCCATCGAGCAGATTTTCTCACTCGAGTCTTTGATTGATATAATTGATCAATTGCTTGAAATTAAGCAACCTAGGGTCGCTAAGCCAAGGCGAAATAGCGGTATAGGAACTGGAGCTGTAGAAGCACCCAGAGGAACTCTCATTCACCATTATAAGATTGAAGATGGCAAGACTGCCTATGCAGACTACATAACACCCACTGCTATGTTTCTAGATGATATAGAAGCGTTTATCCTCAAGGCTGGAGATGTACTACTCTCCAGCGGAAAGACTGATGAAATAGAGCTACAATTCGAGATGATTGCACGTTCATATGACCCATGTATCAGCTGCAGTGCTCATCTGGTGACTGTAGAATACAAATGAAGAATCGGTCTTCGAGCGACAACTTGAATTGCAGTTGTAGCTATCACATGCTACGAAGGCGTTCGTGATTTGGGAAGGAATGCCATATGTTCGCCCTAGGAGTTGTGCATGAGTCAGGATGGCAGAGATTGAATTGCTGGTACCCAATAAGGAATTCTCCGCTGGTGATACCGTAACAGGCACAGTTGTAATTTCTAGTGATGCCAAAGTTGAATTCAATCGAATATATGCCATCTTGAGAGCAGAGGAATATGTACGCGTTATTAGGGGTAGCAGAAAACACCGTAGATTCTTCAAAGAAAAGCGTTCTCACTGTGAGGACATAATCGACCTTTCTGGACCGGGCTCAATTGGACTATAAAATAAAACGATTCCATTTCAATTCGTCCTACCTGGTTCGTGCCCAGGAAGCTATTATGGCATTCATGGATGGATCAGATATAGAGTTGAGGCATTCCTTGAAATGCCGGACACAAAGAAGCTACAAACAGCTGAGGAGTTGCTTATATTCGTGAAATCTCCAACGTCACCTCTCCAATCTGTAGCAACATCAATCACTGAGAACAATGTAGATATCCTCAAAGTTGAGCTTCCAGCAAATGGTTTCATTCTGGGGGCCGATTTCAAAGTTCGATTCTGGCTGGCAAATCAGGCAAACATAAGAGGTCTAAGAATTGAAATCATTCATCGTGAATTTGTAACACCAGAATCAATCATTGAAGACATGAGGAGAAGCTTCTCGAGTTGGTATGCAAATAAGGAGGATATCCGAACAGACATTTGGAATGAGGTGGAGCTTGGAAGTGCATCTAATTGGCCCCAATCATTCAAAACTGACCTTATAAAAAGCCAATATATCTTGAAGGTCACTCTGGATATTCCTTTGCGATTTGACAAAACCGTAGAGATACCAATAATCGCGGCTACATAATATGGAATCTAGTTAGTAATCAGATATCACTTCTTAATTGGTTACTCTCTTGTCAAGCCATGAAAACATATCTTCTATGAATTCCTGACCACCGGGATCTTCAAACGGCTCATGAAAGAGGTCGGGATACATCTTGAATGTCTTATCTTCTGACGCTATGCTATCAAAGAACTCCTTATTCATCTCAGGAATTAGGATGAGATCCTCTTCACTCTGCTGAAGAATGACAGGAATTCTAATCTCATTCCCCAGATTGAAACCCTCCTCTCGGGCTTTGAAACCCTCCGCCCCAAACCTAGGGGTGCATGTGGTTATGCGCAGCGGATCTTCTTTGTTTCTTTTCACCACCTCGGGATTCCGCGATATGAGGTCAAGATTCAATCCCATATCGAATTTCCTCTTCACGTTGATTTTGGATAGCAATCCTGCAATTGCTCGAGTGGCCTTTCCCATCTCGAGCCTTTCAGAAACAGCCGGACAAGGAATGAGTATGCCATCCAATTGGTCCGAGTATTTGGCTGTATAATGCACTGCAACTAAACCTCCAAAGGAGTGTCCGTGCATGAATGTCTGTAATCCCTCAAATCGATCTTTCATCTGAGCGACAAAATTGTTAACATCCTCAACAATCTCGCTGAAACTCTCCACGTGTCCCTTGATGCCATCGTAGTGACCAAATCCTCTTAAATCAGGAGCCATGAATGCATATCCCCTATTGGCATAAAGCTCACCAACAAAAGATAGTAGACCACTATGTGAGCCAAGACCATGAAGCCCAATCACTAAGGCGCGAGGCTCTCCGTCCGGAACCCAACCACGCATGAACATCTTCTTCCCATCGTATCCGACGTATTCTCCTTCCTCGGTCTTCACTTTCCTCGCCTCGAGTTATGAAGGGCTTCTCGCATTTTATCTTAACGGATTCTAGGTGCCAGGCTTTGGGCCAAGATTGCTGATGTCCAGTTTGTGCAGTTTTTCGTAAAGATACTTTATAGAATCCCAACAACCTGGTCGCCTGTATGCAGTTGCAAAAGCATCAGAATCGTGAGAGAACTTCTCCCAGAAGCTTATGAGTGCTATAGCTGTTGTTTCGGGAATGAATTCATGCTCAATGAATTTTCTCCTAACTAAAGTGCTCAGTCCATCGAAATATGAGCCAACCATCGTGAATTTGGCAAATGCATCTGGATCAGATTCAGGTCCATACTTCTGAAAGAACTCGTCTACAGTTTCCCACTGGAATGTTTGGATTTCATTCATATCTTTGATGAATTCCTTATTGTATAGCTTCTCGTGGAACTCCAAGAATATCGATAGTTTGCGTGCTCGTGCAAACCGTCTTATTGAATGAAGACTTGCCAAGATGCCAATGATAACGCTAGCCAATCCAAGAATAGTCGAGATTTCTGTGAAATCCAATTGCAAGAAGCATCACCATGGCATTTCAGCAATTTCCTTGCATTAAAATGCTCTGAGCTGTGTGCTAGGTATTTGCTTATCGCTGTTTAATCTCTGAAACGAGAAGATTTCTTTCCAGAGATATTCTGTACCATCCAAACTAGAGCCCATTCAAGAGACCCTTTGAATTGGTGCCGCTGCCAGATTCTCAGAATTGCATACCAAACTAGCACATTGAAGAATCCAAAGATCACTATGCTGAGAAATGATGCATTCCACCCAGGCCAGATGAAACTGACTGGCTGCTGAAGAATGACAGCCATCAATCCTTCAAGCATGTATACGCTCAAGGCCAGCTTCCCAAATAGGATGATTGGTCTACCACGTCGTGCCCATTTATTCCGTATCTCCACAGGTCGGTAATCAACCAGCGCTAAGCCGATGAAGAAGAGGAGGAAGAAGAATCCTAATTGCACAAGCTTTCGAGCCATGAGATTCAAGCTGTCAATCCAGCCGTACGGTTCTTGTCCAGGAAGTCCTTGATAGCTACCTGAGTTGGGGAAACCTAGAATGAGTAGAACAAAGGCGAAGAGAAGGATTAGAAGAAGCAGTTTCCTTCGGTCTTCTCTTCGAGCAATTGCGGTTCCAAGCATTGCTCCAAAACAGCCATATGCTAGATGCGGGAACAGTGGCATCATTCCATATGTAAAAGGCATTGTGAAGAAAGCGAGTAGGTACTCACCATTGTGTGCTGCAGTTTCCACTGCTCCACCTACTGCTGTCCTAATGATTGGGGTGATTATCAACACAGCAGCTCCAATCAAAGCTAGGAGTGGATATATGAACCTAGGATTATCAAGATCTCTCCATTTCGATGCAAAACCAAGAATAGTGGAAACGAAAATTATGGTCCAGCCAATCATAGCCAATGTTTCAAGACCTAACCACTGCCCGGGTAGCACCAAGGGATTCGGGAGCACGCCATGCAATATCAAATACGGCAATATCCCTGTTCCATTCTGAAGGGTTGGATCAAGAATTACTAATGGCATTGTGTCATCAAGGAACCGGATAAGAAAGATACGCATGACATAGCTGTAAGCAATCAGCAAGAGTCCATTAACCCATCCGCCAAGAATAACTTGCTTCTCTGTAATCTTCCCAGCAGACAGTCGCTTATGAATCATGAAAGCATAGACTGACCCAGTAATGACATAGAATATGCCTGCCATAGTAATGAAGAGGTACAGGAGACCTATCTCCAATGGAAGCTCTCCGCCTGTGTAAGTGGTAAAGAACCAGTCCCAAAGAACTCGATGAAAGACTAAGATGCCAATTATAGCTCCACCTCTGACCAAGTCGAAGGTGAAGATTCGTTCAATTTGATCCTTTTGAAGAATCCCAGGAGCTTCAGTCAAATCCTCACATCTCGGTTTGCAAATGCCACATCCTTTTGGAGCATGAGAACGTCTATAAAAATCCAATCAAGAAAAGGAGAGTTGCCTTGCCTTTTGGAAGAACAAGGCAACCGTTGGTTTCACGATGCTTTACTGACCTTTGATGTCATGGTAAATCGCAGTCATACCTAGAAACATCATCGGCAGAATGATCAAAAGGTCAACAAATGCACCTATCCCAGCTACTGCTACTGCCAACCAGAAGGTAATGTCAGTTGGCGGGACTGGAACTCCAGTCTGCATAAAGCCCCATACCAAAATCGGGATGAACCATATTGCAAGCAAAATGAAGTATATAGTCCAAGCAGTGAAGACCCTTCCGAAGTTGTTCTTGACAAGGCTGAAAGATCTCTTCACTCCATCTATAGCACCCACATCATCAGCGACTGCAGGAAGATACATACGTAAGAATCCGAGAAGTATGAAGATCCAAACAAAGCCGATGATGCCTATTACTCGACTGACTTCGATAGGTATTGAAAATCCATAGAACCAACTAATTGGATAGCCAATAGCAGCTACTGGGCCCAATACTATCACAGCCAGAATAGCACCAGTTGAAAGAAATGCACCAGCTTTTCTTCTGAACCATGTGAATGCCCCCTCAGCAGTAGTTCCACCGCTCACTACGATATCCTTGCTCATCCCATATAGAGATCCAAGAACCCATTCAGTAATGGCGAACAAGGGAATGAGAATAACGACCCCGAGAACAAGAATGAGCAATAGGTCGCCTGTAGCCATATAGGGTGCGAAGAAGGAAATTACGTCTTGTGCCCAGACTTCAACAAAGTTCTCCACACCTCCAGCCATTAGCCATAAGACTGCTGCTATTGGGATGGTTACTATGGCGAAGATTACAAACACCAGAACAAACATTCCAAGTAAAGCCAAGATGAAGCTTAGGAATTTCGTTCTAAGATGTCCATAGCTTGCTTTTACATCATCAAATCCAGACATTGCGTCCACCTATTTTAAAACAAATCGAACACGTCAGATTCCTGTCACCTATCTGGCGTATTAACAATTGTAAAGTCTGAAACTCGCATGCCGTTTAAAAACATTGCCTATGGACAAAAGGTGAGATGGAGGAAGTTAGGCTCGGCATATTCTTACTTGCAGTTCATCAATATGAACATTGATTCATGGAGGGATGAGAATATCGAAAAGATGCTCATCTGGTTCCATAGTGGTATCCAGGGTTGCGGTCCATAGGAATTCCTCCTCCATTACATCCAGTATAAATCCTGCTTGATGAAGTCGACTCAAGTATTGCATGTGATCGATAACAGCTGAAATCATATCAGCTAGTTGAGTTTGAACTAAATCCTCATCTTGAGTTGAGCTTTGCCCGCCAATCCTTTCTGGTACTGAAACTTCAACTTGGATCGAATCATTCGCGCCATCAATCCCGCGAATGAAAAGAATCCGAACCCATTCCGATTGACCAAGAATAAAGGGAATCCCATTTCCAACATCCTTAGATGACATGGACTGTGGCGAAGAAACTGCTCGCCTATAATTATCAGCTAAACCCGATGCCTTCATTCATCACAACTCCAACGATTCAAGACGCAGCAATAATCTCATCACGCAGTAAAGAGGACTGAACCCATGCCTTAAGCATGGGTTCTTTCAACAATCATTTCTTCTCTTGAACATGGTTCAAGCCAGCCACACCAAGGCAGAATATAGCTATGCCTGTTAGCGTTTGATCAACAGGCTGACCAAGTAGGGGCAAGACTATCACTGCAACTCCCATCGCCAGCGCAATCCCATAGAGTATGATGAGCACTAACTTGGAGAGAGTCAAACCTTCGGATGCTAAATCTTCACGAACTGATTCCATTTCTATCACTTTTCTTCTGATGTTTTTCACCAGATTTACTGGTGATATAACAGGTATCAATTTGCATAAGAAATGACGGGAGCACACAAGTTCACATTATTGGATTCTGAGAGCCAAATATTCCTTAATTGTGCACTGGGCAGTGCAAAAAGAGTACTGCGGTAAAGAAGATCAGTTATCAACCGATTCTAGGCCACTTTCAATAAAAATCTGCTCTAGCCAAGTGCGTCTTACGTCAGAGAAGCTATAGCTTTCGCCTCCCATTAATGATACCGCTGATTTTACAAATGGTGCCTTTCTAACTCTGTCAATGATTGGGCCAATGTCCCTTGCTACGTCAACGAGAAATACGCCATATAATATGGGCTGAGCTACCGGGATTATAGGAATCCAGAATTCAATTGGGAAATCCTTGCCCAGCCAGCCGAGAATGTCTTGAACCTCCATCCTATTTTCATCCCACTCAATCTTCACAAGAAATGCTACACTTCCCGCGTCATTAAGTCGCAGACGACATCCAAACCACAAACCTTCACCTTCAAGGAGTTCATTTAGCGCTCTTCGTACAGTCTTCGCCGAATGCCCTGTGCATTCCGCAATCTTGCTTATACGCATCCTTGGATCAGTGATTAGGCAATTAAGAACATCCACCTGCTTTCTTGACAATTCTATTTTCTTTCCTCTGTTCATAAGCAATTGATGAACTTCTATGTTCTTCACTTGTTCTAAAGAGCGGAGGAACTTGTTGAATTCAGAATATCCTTCTAACCCCAAATAGACTGCATAGATGATGTACTGACTGCCAGATAAAGTTCCAACTTCATTGACCATTTCATTCTCTCCCAGCTGCTTTATGAACTGAATTCGATCTTCAGCCCCTGTCGTTTCGATGAACGCAATAGCCCAGTCACCGTCAATCATTGCCACATTTGGCTCAATGGTGAATTCTATGACTCCATCATCTAGGAGTTTCTTTACACGCTTCTTTATCGCATTGAGAGTTACGCCATGTTTTCGAGCTAGTGACTGGTATGGTTGCCTGCAATTCTGAATAAGGTCCATTATGATTTTCTTGTCAAGCAGGTCCATTAGTCACACAGCCGGAAACCATTTGAACTGGTTATTCTTTTCAGGATTGATTCGTCACTTAACAAATCTTCGATATCATCTTGAAATAGATTCACACTCATTAGCGGTTGGAGTATAGGCGAGAAATGAGCGTAAGAAACCATCTGGCTAGTCTATATCATCGGGTTTTGAGTATCTCAAGCCTAAATCCCGAAGCCAGAAACTTCATCTCCATGGCAACTTCTTTGATGCTTGTCTATGGATTCGCCGTGATGCTAACAAACACATTCCTTATTCTACATGCTTTGGAGTTTGTTACGCTCACTGAACTTTCCCTGATTCTAGCAGTTCAGTTTGCTGTACAGGCCATTGCGAGCTATCCCGCTGGAGCTATTGGAGATTGGATTGGCCAGAGATGGCTCCTTTTCATGGCTGCACTCTTCTATGGAATCGGATTCGTTGTCTTGTCGCAGGCCTTTGACTTCTTCACTATATTGACAGCTTTCGGATTCGTTGCATTAGCTTTGAGTCTAGAGTCTGGAACCTACATCGCATGGTTTGATAACAATTACAAGCTTTATGCCACAGAAGACGTAGATAGACGAACATACTCACAATTCTATGGCAAGTTCACAATGATTCATGAGATTCTGACTGCGTTATCTTTTATTCTGGGGGGCTTCCTCCTCGCGTTTATCGAAAGGCAACTATTGTTCTTCATTCAGGGCAGTTTCCTACTTCTGGTTTCTGTATTGCTGTTGAGATTGATTCGAGATCACAAGGACCTCAAGCGCGACAGGATGAGTATCAGAGCATATTTCCGATATCTAGGAGGCGGAATAACTACTGTAGCACAGAATAGGACGCTCAGGTTGATGGTTCCGGGTCTCATGATCTCTGGAGCTGGTTGGGCTATCTGGGGTGGTCTGATGCTCTTTCCATTCTATGCATCTTATGCTGTGACTGATGCAGGGACTGCATTGCTGCGTGCAAGTATATTCATTCTCGGTGCAATCGGCATTGGGATTGCGGGTATGGTTTCAAAGCGTATCCGAAGATTGCAGAGGTGGCTTGCCCTCGCTGTGCTTCTAACTGATGTGATATTCTTCATTGGGATATATACCATCTTTGTGACCAACCCCGCCCAACCAACCTTTGTCTTATTGTCTGTTTCATTAATGATCCTAACTTTCGCCATATCATTCAGCCCAAGATACCTGGC
>JBHLQK010000075.1:0-12954 GCA_048884925.1 Candidatus Thorarchaeota archaeon | reverse complement strand
CTTCTCAGACCCACAGCTAATCCCAAAATCCCGAATGTAATGAGAGTCAATACTGGAAGTGAAACCAACCAATCCGCAGGGACAAGTGCGAATATCGGACTCAGCAGATCGTTGATTGCATCGATTATCGAAGAGAATTGCAGCATTATGGAATCACTCCTAGCATATCGTTGATTATTGGAATCACAAGATTAAGCACAAGGTCAGGCCAGAGTCCCAGTATGACCACGGGTATCATCATCAATACTGGAGCTATGAGGTCGCTCCAGGGAGCCTCAGTGACCTCCTTCTCTGGATCAGGGTCACTGAAGACAATCCTGTTCAGAGTCCAGAGCAGGTACCCCACAGTGACAAAGATGCCGAATGCTATGAAGCCGGACCAGAGGTAGATGTTCACAGAGCCAAATAGGACAAGCGCCTCTGCAATGAATCCGCTGAGTCCCGGCAGACCAAAGGCCGCAAAGACTGCCAAAATAAAGACAGCTGACATTCTTGGAGCCTTGGTCATTAAGCCCTGCACATCGGGAATCTGCCTAGAACCTGCGGAGTATTTCAGTTGCCCAGCGAGAATGAACATGACAGAGGATATCATTCCATGGGATACCATCATGAAGACTGCACCTTGAACAGCAAGACTAGCAGAAAAGAGCTGGCCATCTGTGGCGCCCCCTCCGATTGCAAATCCGCCAATCGCAACTCCAAGTAACACCCACGCCATGTGGTTGATAGACGTATACGCAACCATCGACTTCACATCAGTCTGACCCATGGCGACGAAGGCAGCGTAGATACAGGTGAAGATAGCAAGCACAGCAAAGGGAATGCTGAGTCGCGCGAAGCCATCCGGAACCATCCAGAGGCCGAGTCTGATGAACCCATAGCCACCCATCTTAAGCAAAATCCCAGCGAGTATCACTGAGCCAGGTGTCGGTGCCTTTACGTGTGCCCACGGAAGCCAGTTATGCAGAGGGAACACTGGGAGTTTGACTCCTGCACCAAGGAATACAGCAAGGGCGAAGCCAATCTGGATGTTTATGGCGATTGGAGCAGCCTTGATTGCCAGCATGTTGAAGGTACCGGGGCCTAGGAAGAACAGTGCCATGAATGAAACGAGCATCACAGCTGAGCCAAGATGCGTATAGATGAAGAACTTGACAGCCGCATGCTCACATCCTTCCTCCCCCCATCTTCCAATGATGAAAAACATCGGAATCAAAACTAACTCCCAAAATAGGAAAAAGCTGATCAAATCGAATGACATGAACACTCCAAGCAGCCCTGTCTGCAGCATCAGGAAGAACATGTAGTATAGATGCCTAGACTTGGTTATGTGGTTTGAACTAAGAGCTGCAATGAAAACCACGAGGTTTGACAAGAACACCATTGCAACCGATATTCCATCCACAGCGACAAATATCTGGAGAATGGCACTCCAACTTCCAAACTGGACATTGCTAAGTGTGAAGGACCACTCGTACCACATTGCGCCTGGGTTAGGCAAGACTGCAACAATCAATACAAATGATAGGAGCAGCTCAAAGAACGTGATAGCTAAAGTAATTGCTCTGGCCCCCCTGCCACCAACAACGTACGCAATGAATGCGGCAACCAACGGAAGGAACAGCATGAATGGGAGTATGTTGTCCATAGGCAACATTGCGATTAGGTCTTGAATGAATCCTAGCTGCATTCTAGAGCACCCCCAGTGATAGCAGAACAATGATGACCAATATCCCAATCCCGAACATGATCACCCCTACATAATCATTGACACGACCGGTCTGTGCAGACTGGCTTGACTCTGAAGCGGCAACGCTGTAGGTTGAAACACCCTCGGCAAAACCATCGACTACATTGTCATCGAACCATCTAAGTTTCGTTGCGAGGGCTTTGCCTGTGTCAGCCGACTTGAAGTCTATACCATCGATTATATTGTTGTCAACATTCACTCTATAGCGCTCGGTAGCATTGAGGAATTTGCTCAATATCCGATAATAGAACTCATTAATGTACCAGCGATGCTTGAGGAAATTGTGTACTCTCCTTCTGAAGCCAGTTTCTGGCACCCATGTGTTTGGAGTATCAGCACTTCTGATATACATCATATATCCGGGAATGCCACCAGCAAGTAATGCTAGTATCGTGATGCCAAATGGTACAATTCCCGGATACGTGATTTTGACCTCTATCATATGAGCAAAGTTCTCAGCCCATGTGTGGCTCTCCTCGAGCACTATGTTCTGAACGAAGGGAAAGACTAGGAAGGCAATGATAGTGAAAGCGGCCAGTAGATACAATGGTACCATCATCGCCGGACCTGGATCATGAGGCATTGAGTGATGCTGCTCCTCTTGGTGCTCCTTGTGGGACTCATCATTCTCTTCAGAGTGCTCTTCCTCATGCAAGTCGGGCGACTCATGTTGGTCATGGGTTTCCCTTGAAGGTCCATAGAAAGTGACACCCATGAGACGAATGCTATAGAATATTGTACAAGCAGCGGCTAGAACAGCGAAGAAGAATAACACCCATCCAATTGGATTTGGCCAATGCGCCGCTAGCTCATAGGTATATTCGATGATAGAGTCCTTTGACCAGAACCCTGAGAATGGTGGGATGCCAGCTAGGGCAAGAACACCAATCCACATCACGATGAAGGTCTTTCGCATATACTGTTTGAGACCTCCCATTTTCGTGATGAACTTCGTATGAAGGGCATGAATAACTCCTCCTGACGCGAGGAACAGGAGGGCCTTGAATGCACCATGTGATATCACATGCATTACCCCACTCAAGTATGCGTCAGTGAAGTGTAGCCCCTCAGCCTGTAGCACACCGCCAACGCCTAGCGAGAGCATCATGTAACCTAGCTGGCTGAGTGTGGAGAATGCAAGTATCTGCTTTAGCTCGTTTGAAACCATACCCATGGTGGCGGTCATGAGAGCTGTAATGCCGCCTATGATTGCTACAAAGATGAAGAACGTCAGGGCAGCCTCAAAGCCAATGGCTTGAAGTCCAGCAATATGGTCCCCTCCATTCTCTCCACCGCCTGCCGCTGAAACCATTGTGACTAGAAACCGTGCTGTGATGTAGACGCCAGCCTTGACCATTGTCGCAGCGTGTATCAGAGCAGACACACTTGTTGGGCCAGCCATAGCCTCAGGAAGCCATACCTGCAAGGGGGCCTGTCCAGACTTGCCAATAGCACCCATGAAAATCAGCAGGAATGTTGGGACTAGCATTCCGATGCCAGCCATTGTGCTCCACCAGTGCTGTGCATCGGCAGCCATCTCGGTGAATGAGAAGGTTCCAGTGAAGACGAAAAGAATCAGGATTCCCCCAAGCATGAACGCATCACCGATTCTGGTGACGACAAAGGCCTTTGTACCACAGTGTGTGTTGTACTGACCCTCGGTTTCAAACTGCAGGAGAGGGTTCGTGTGGTGGATGTCACTCTCGTCCGTCTCAGGAGGATTCCTCTTGTCATTCCAGAATCCTATCAAACCGTATGAGCAGAAGCCCATGATCTCCCATCCGATAAATGCAATGAGCAGGTTATTACTGAGCACAAGAGTGAGCATTCCACCACCGAACGCAAGCATAAGGAAGAAGAACCGGTTGCGGTCTCCCTCGTGAGCCATGTATTCTGTAGAATAGACGTATATGAGGAAACAAAGAGTACTGGCTAGAATCGCCATCACTACTGAGAGTGGGTCCAAGAGCACCTCGAACTCGAGTCCTAAGACCTCGATCCACATCCAGCTTGTTGTCTGAGTAGGACTTCCAATCTCAGGCAGGAGTGACCAGCAGAAGATCATAGCAATTCCCATGAGGATAGCTGGAGTCCAATCTCGCAGGCGCTCGCTAAACCTTCCAACTACTGGAACGAAGAGTGAGCCTAGCAGAGGAATCACGAGGATAAGCCAATAGGGTAGTCCAAGCAACATGTCAATCACCTCACGGAAGAATGTTAGCTATTCCTTCTACACCAGGAACAATGACATCCAGTGCCAGTCCTGGGAATATTCCAAACAGCACGATGAGAACGCCAAGAATGATCATTGGGATTGTCATCCAGTTGGAGCTCTCCTTGACATCCTCTAGGGAATCAGGGTGAGGCCCTAGGAAGACCTTCCAAAGATACCGAAGCATGTATCCCGCACTCACAATAGAGCTTGATACCGCCAAGATGGAAAGCACAAAGAACTCGGGTCGGGCTAGACCTGCAGGAGTCATCAGAACAGCATCAAACCCGCCAAGGAACATCATCCATTCACTGGCAAACCCAGAGAGGGGCGGACTTCCTGCGATGCTCATTGCACCAATGGCTGCGGCGAATGCGGTGACAGGCATCTTATTTGAGAGACCGCCCATCAGGTCAACATCTCTGAGATGAGTCTGATGAATCACAGCTCCAGCAGTCATAAACAAGAGACCCTTGCTGAAGGCGTGGTTGATGAGATGGAACAGACCGCCAGCCACGCCGAATGTAGTTATCATTCCAAGGGCAAAGAGCACATACCCCATTTGAGACACTGAAGAGTATGCCAAGAGTCTCTTGATGTCTTTCTGGACTAGAGCCATCGCTCCTCCATAGAACATGGTAATAACGCCAAGTAATCCAATCCAAAATGAAAGAGTCGATGCAGCGGGGCCAAGTGTGATTATCCCGAACCTAACGAGTGCATATGCACCGGTTTCAATCATGGCTCCTGACAGCAGAACAGAAATTGGTGTTGGGGCTTCAGCGTGAACTGGGGGCAGCCACCAATGGATGGGGAACACTGCCATCTTGACAAGAAAACCAGCTGCGAGCAGTACAAAGATAATTTGCAGCAACTGCAGGTTTCCCCATATTGCAGGGGCCATCGCGAGAATAGCATAGAGCTCGAAGGTGCCTGTGAAGAAGTACAAGAGGCCAAACCCAATCAAGATACATACTGCGCCGGCCTGCGTGTAGAGCCAGAACTTGATGGCTGTCCGTATTCGGGTTTCTGGTAATCCCCAGAACAGGATAAGGAAGTAAGTGGGTACTAGCATGAGCTCCCAGAAAATGAAGAATTCCAGCAAATTCGTTGCAAGGGTCACTCCCTGCATTCCCATAAGAAAGAACAGAGTGTTTGCGAAGAACGTGGGCTTGTTCTCACTGTGTTCCGTGTATCCCACTGCATAAACCACTGAGAGGAATCCCAGTACAACCACTGCAAAGGTGATCGGGAAAGCAATTTCATCAAGATAGAGTCCGAACTCCCCAAGAACCACAGACCATGTTATTTTTTCTGCAGCTCGGCCGCCTTCCACCAAGACACGATAGAATGGAGGCACCATTAATAGTGCAGCAAACGCCGAGATTCCGACAGCAATCTTGCCCGATGTTTTATCGAGTCTACTCTTTAGAAGGTAGATCATAAGCCCTCCAATGAAGAGCACTAGGAGTGATAGGGTCATGAAAGGAAACTCGAACGCTACCTGCATCAACGGAACCTCCTTCCACGCCACTCAAGCGGGTCTCTGTCGAGGGTCTCAATCTTGTCGGGACCGTAGAGGAGGTCCTCTCTCTCTCCTTCGCTGATGTCAACAACTTGAGTATGAAATAGAGCATCAAATCTGCATGCCTGAGTGCACAAGCCACAAAAGATGCATCTGGTGTAATCAAAGTACAGTGCTGCATCTTTCTCGTACTTCTTATCACTCTTGTCGATACTTATAGCCACAACAGGACACGCTCTCACACATTGCATGCATGCTGTGCAGTTCTCGCGAACATGGATGTGCCTTCCTCGAGTCGTTTCAGGGTACTCTCTGTCCTCGAAGGGATAGAAGTACGTGAATGGACGGGACATCACTTGTCTGAATATGTGTCTCAATATCTGGAATATGTCACCTAGATTTCTGAAGAATCCCATCTTTCTCTATCCTCCTATTCCTAGAATCGCCTGCAGAGCTGGTATATTGGCAATTCCCAACATGACAAGCAAGATGTTCAGTATTGACAATGGAAGCAGATACTTCCAACAGAAGTACACAATCTGATCCTGTCTAAGTCGGTGGAACGACGAAGTCACGACGACAAAGAAGAAGAACACAATCAGGAACTTAATGATGAAAATGACACTGCCTGGCAAGAAGTCCGGTCCCTGGAATCCACCAAGAAATAGCGCAACAATGAGGGCTGAATAGAGTGCCTGTTCGGCAAACTCTGCAAAATATGTCAACGTGAAGTAGATGCCGCTGAACTCAGTTCTCCAGCCAAAGATGACCTCTGAGTCTGCAACTGGAGCATCAAATGGAAAAGTGCCAACGGATGCGATTGCTGCCACTAGGAAGGTCGCGACGTTGATTGGCAGCAGGAATATGAACCAGACATTTGATTGTGCCTGTGCGATTCCCATTACGCTGAGAGAGCCAGCGAGCATAGCAGGGCCAATTGTTGAGATGATGAGTGGAATCTCGCTGGCAAACTGATTGTTAGCTGCTCTGAATCCCCCGATCAGGGTATACTTCGAACCACTTATCCATCCAGATAGGAGTGCAATCACTGGAACAGCTGTCAGGAATGCAAAGACCAGTACCAAGCCGACTGATAAATCAGCAATATACCAGATTGGGTCCCATGGGATGAATGCAAAGGGAATGAGTACAACAAGCAGTAGCAATGAGGGGAGGAATCTATACATCCACCGCCTCGACTTTTCAGGGATAATGGTTTCTTTTGCCACCAGCTTGATTGCGTCTGCGAAGAGCTGGAGACCTCCATACTTCCCTAGATGGAATGGTCCACGTCGGTCCTGAATTCTGCCCCAGAGCTTTCTTGTGAACCACACGGCGAATATTATCGTCATGAGGATGAATACCAGACCGGGGAACAGCACTGCTCTAATTAGGAAGAAGAAGTTTGCCACATCGAATAGTGCAGCCCAGATCCACGTGAAGATGCCCCATATCCAATAGAAGATTCCACTGACTATGCCAAACAACCACTGAATGACTCCATAGAGCCATTGAGGAATCCCTTGAAGCCAGGCAAAGAAGTCTATCTGCAATGTAACACCTCCCATCATCGATCCCACCATCCTGGGTATGGGTCAAGGCTTCCAAATATCACAATAAAGTCTGCAAACTTCGCGCCGGGAACTAAATGTTTGAGTGAATAATAAGAGTTGAAACAAGGACCTCTTATCTTGGCCCTGTAGGGAGTCTGTGCCTTGTCCGTTGTCTTGAGCCAGAGAGTTGAGATCCCTCTAGTTCCCTCAACACGTCCATAGGCCTCTCCCTCCGGAAGCCTATTTGCCTTGGCCCGGGCCTTTGGGTCGATAATTGGGCCCTCGGGAACTAAGGGTAACAGCTTTCTGATTATCTCTGCTGAGGTCTCCATCTCCTTGAATCTCTGGACCATCCTATCGTAAGCGTCACTCTCGCCAGGATGTTCCTTGCTTTCGGTTATTGGAACCTCCCAATCTATCATGTCGTAGGCGAGATTCGGGTCAGGAGCATCTTTGCGTAAGTCCATCGGGAGTCCGCAGGCTTTGATAGGCGGTCCACTCAGTCCGAATTTCAGTCCTTGATCCAGAGTGTATTGCCCAATGCCCTCTGTCCGTGCACGGAAAGTGGGGCTGCCCATTAGCATGTCGCGCATCGTGGGCATCCTATCCTCGAAGCGCTCTAAGGCAAGATCTAGCTTCTTGAGAACCTTCTCATTGAAGTCGTATTTCACGCCTCCAGGCGTACTATATGAAACGGCATGACGTGAGCCAGTGAGCTCCTCGAAGGTATCAAGGAAGAACTCTCGGTCCACCCACGGCCAAAGAAGCATGGCAAACAGACCAAGCTCTGCTGAGAATTGTCCCCACCAGAACTGGAGTGAGTGAATCCTAGAAGCCTCCATCATGATGGTGCGCATGACCTTGGCACGCTCTGGTACTTCGAGTCCAGCTATTTTCTCTACTGCTTGAATGTAGGGATATTCTGCAAGGAAAGCCTCGAGCATACAGAGTCGCTCCATGATGAGAGACCCTTGTCTGAAGTTCCTGAACTCCAGGCATTTCTCAGCCGACCTATGGAAGTACCCTGCATTCGGATCACATTCCACAACGTAGTCACCTACAAGTGTAAGCTTGGCTGCCCATCCGTGGGCAGAAACGTGCTGAGGTCCGAACCAGACCTCTGTGGTTTCATCAAGGATGTCAGGGCTCATTCAGTTGCACCTCCCTCTGTTGGCTTAGGTGTTGTTGGAGTCCTATCTGCTTCATCAAGCCGTGCTCTGTCGGTCACAAAGCTCTTCCTTAGGGGATACTTGCCCTCAAGTTCTTCAGGAAGAAGTAGCAGCCTCAAATCAGGATGGCCCTTGAAATTGATGCCAAACATCTCATGCGTTTCTCTTTCATGCCACTCCATGCCCGGAAATATGTCACAGACTGTTTCCACCTCTGGATTTGAGCCCTCTAATGAAACACGCAAATGATACTGAGTCCGGTTGGTCCTAGACCAGAAGATGTAGATAAGCTCGTATTTGTCCTCCTGCAGGTCAACGCCAAAGACAGTCTCAGGAAATGCATCAGATATCACCTCGTTTATCATTCCAGCAACATCTCGTATCTTATCTGCTGGAACTATGCATTCTAGGACTCCATCCTCTTTCGGAGTACATTCTACCCCTGGTAACTTGTTGACAATCTGTCTTCCAAACGTGGCGGCTGAAATGGGAGTGCCTTCAGACATTGAGCTTCTCCTCCTTCTTTATTGGCATTCCAAGATCTACAGTCCGATAACGTCTGTTGTAGGCAAGCATCAGAACCAAGGCGAGTGCGGTATGTGCAGCAGCAACCGAAATCATGAGGATTATGAGTCCTTGTCCTGTGAGTGTGAACGTGGGGCTATAGACAGCAAAAGCAGCAAGGGCGATGCTTACTCCATTCCCCATTATCTCAGCGCCGATTAGAATCCTGATGAGATTCCTTTTCACCATCATCCCATAAGCTCCTAAGCCAATCAGGATGAAAGCAACAGCAAGGTACCACGAGAGCGGAATCATTCGTCAGGCACCTCCTCACTCACGTCTGGCTCTGGCGATTCCTCCAGTTCAGGAGCTTCCTCCGTCTCGGGTTCAACCGCCTCTGGAATTATCTCAGGTTTCGCCTCAATTCCAAACTCACCCTTTATGCCCTTCATTAGCTCTGCTTTATCCATCCTCATGAGCGCGATCACCCCCACAAGGGATGACACGATGATTAGAGCAGTGATCTGCACGTACACTCCATGATCACTCCAGAGCCACTCAGCAAGAAGAGCTACATCTAGTGATGATTCGATGGTTCCTTCTGGAATAGTATCGCTCCAAGGGAAGGTGAGTGCGAGAATAGCAGAAAGGAAGACAATAGAGCCCGAAACCAGTATGCCAATCTTCTTTGCACGGGGAGACTCGATTGGCTCAAGTGTGGAGTCCTGCGCTCTAGGGAGAAGGAGCACACCGAATATTATCAGAGCACTGATGCCTCCTGTATACACTGCAATCTGCATACCGGCAATGAAAGGCGCTTCCAACAGAAGGAAGAATCCTGCTACGAATGAAGCCATGATACCAAAGAAGAAAGCAGCGTAGACAATCTCCTTGTGTTCAAGAGCAAGGTATGCTAATACAATCACGATTCCTGCGAGTATGAAGAACTCGACTGACTCAAATAGAGACTCAAATCCTTGCACTAGTGTTCCCTCCCTGGTGCATGTGGCTTTTCCATATGTTTCGCTTTGGCCTCGCGATACGCCATTAATGTCTCCTGTCCGTCAAGGTAGGTCTCCGGCAATCGTTTCATAGCGTAGCCAACTCCACCCATGATGATGACCACGAAGATGAATGTCTGCCATGCAACAATCGGATTGAGTCTAATAGGTGAAACAGACAATAGCCAGAGAAAAGCCCCCATCACATCAATAATCACAAACAGAATCGTATAGATGATGTAGCTGTAAGGAAATGACATTCTAGCCGGACCGATGGGCTCTTCACCGCATTCATACGTTGATGTCTTCTCTGAGTTCTGCAGTATATGTGGACGCAGTACCCAAGATGCCAACAGCATGATTACAATCAGGACAATCACCAGAATAGCCCATACTAAGACTGGGATGAATTGGAGGAAAAGCCGATCTGCCTGCAATCTTCAAGACCCTCCTAGGTCCATAATAGAATTAGTAACCTGTGCGCCACCGAATAGGAGAGGAACCAGTCCATATCTGTTGTTCAGGAATCCCTTAATCATGGCCATCTAGCTCCAACCTTACCTAGGTGACGTTTTCCAGGTCCGTCTGTGTACACGTTTGCCAAGATATTGCCCTACCTATCCAGGCTGGTTGCCTGATGAGGCGGGACTACCCTTGAGCTGTGGAGGTCGGCGTACAAAGTTGCATGATAAAAAGGCTTCGACCAGAATCCCTCAAAGAAGTTAAATAGACCACATATTCCAGATGAAAACCAGTTACAGACTGAGTATAGGTGATACAATTGTCTTACAAAGAAGAGGGTACATTCTTCTATTACCTCGCGCTTCTAATCGGAATGGGATTCATTGGAGCATACTTCTGGATCGTCTTGACTGTTGCACCAATAGATCTCAACTTTCAATATTTCATCTTCCTGAGTGGGCTGTTCTTTGTAGTAGCGACTCTTAGTATTGCATACGCGACGACCCGTAGTGGAAGAATAGGTGCCACTATGCTCTCGGGTATTTTTGGTGGCATTCATGCCTATCTGGACATTACCCAGTACACAGACTTGGCAGGCATTCTCCTCTTTGCATGGGTTGCCTTCGGTCTGCTTCTAGCATTTGCCGCGTTTGCTTGGCTTCGTGAGTGAGAGTTCAATCTCTCCTCTGCAGCCTTCTTCATTTTAGTATGGACTAGAATGTTCTAGACATAGGCTCAATCTACAGCGCGATAGGTACCGTAATTCCCAGCGTTCACCCCACTATTCGGCTGATGAGCCTTCTGAGGTTTCTGTAGAAGCCGCTGGAGCAGTTGACTCCTCTGCAGCTTCTGGCTCAGCTGCCGCCTCAGCAGTTTCCTCGGTCTCTGGTTCGGGCTCGGGTTCAGGAGCAGGTTTGTATTTCAGATCGCTTACCTTCATTATCCCAGGTGTCACACTGACCTCCATGGGGTCCAACATTGAGAATCCACCAGCAAGAAGGATTGCACCTCCCATACCCCAAGATGCGTAGATCAGGTCACTTCCAAACGGTACCATGACATAAATCGTGTAAAGCACTCCAATCACGATTGCGATGGAGAGCATGTTCACCTTTATCCTACCGCGTTTTGGCTTGAAATATCCTATCAGGAAGAACACCATAATCAGCGGCCCACCTACCAAGAAAGGAAAGTGAAGTGCCATTGCGGCATCAGCTAGAATTGCCAGAAAGAGATCGAAGACATAGGCACTCAGGATAATGGTGCCTATCAAGAGCATGCAGTATTGATCGCTGTCTTCTCGCAAGCTCATTGGATCATCCCCATTGCATCTTGATTCTCGTACTTCAACTGCCAGTGGGTTGTGCCAGCGCGTATCTTATTCTGGAGTATCAGATGAGCCCTGACAAAGTCAGAAGGCTTCGGAGGACAGCCCGGGAGATACACATCCACCGGGACAACAGACTCAGGTGGTACCTGCAGTGAATATCCATCCCAGAACACACCTCCGCTAGCTGCGCACTGTCCAAATGCGATGACGAACTTAGGATCCGGCATCATCTCATAGACTCTTCGTAGTCTTGGAGCCATCTTCTTAGTGAGAGACCCTGATATCCACAGTACATCACATTGCCTAGGGCCAAAGAGCGGGAGCATTCCGAATCGTTCGAAGTCCCAGCGCGATGCGATTCCGGCAGCACCGTCAACCATGCAACATCCTAGGCCATACTGTACAGGCCATGGACTATGCGCCCGGCCCCAACGAAGTACCCACTTGAGTGGAGGGAGATTCTGTAGCCATTTCAGAAGGATTGGAGCAATCCGACCCCAGCCGTTCCTGAATAGGTCATAGAAGATCCAAAGGAAGTACTTGCCGAATTTCAGGATTAACGGCAGCCAATACGCGAACACCTTCCCAGGATTTGATATCTCCTTCTTGTCATACTTCAGCTTGGCTGCACGAATCTTCGCTAGCCGCTGTTTTCCGAAGTATTGACCTGCCATGTTTGCAAACCAGATTCCTGTGGAGTGCGCATGACCCCCATGCCTTTGTGCAATCTTGAAAACGACAAAGCTCTGTGACCATGAGAGCATGAAGAACCTGCGACGTTCATCCTCAAGGAAATAGCCCATCATCGTCACGGCATTTAGTGAGTTAACGTACCCGTCAATACCCGCCTTAGCGGATGCCTGCTCGAACTGCCAGTCATCGAGAATAGCAGTTAGGTTTTCTAGGGGTGCAAATGCCTGACCTACAACAAGAGTAGGACCAGCCTTCTTTACCCTCATTGGGTAGAAGCGATCGTGCCATTCGTGGGCAGCTACATGCTCATCATAGACAGTTCCCTTATACATCTCTGTGACTTCTTCAACAACTCTGAAGCCTTCAGCAATCTCCTCCTCACCATCATCATAAGCAACCATTATCGTGCAGTGGTGAACGGGGAATGGGAACCTCTCCTCACTATCCCAGACCTTCTTCTTCAGGTCAGTGTACTTGGCTTCTTCGAACTTAATTGTGAAGGGTAGTGGGCCTTCCTCCAGAATCTTCTCGATGGCATGAACCATCAGATAATTCTCCTCGAAACTCGATACGATGACCTTGATAGGTGTGAGTGGCTTAATCTTGATAGTGAGCTTGGTGATTATTCCGAGGATGCCTTCTGTATCGCAGAACAGGTCTGTATCTTTGCTTTTGACTAGCTTTCCAGTCGGCAGAACAACCTCGAACCCGACAACATTCTTGTTTATGTTTCCGTACTTGAGAGAGCCAATACC
>JBHLQK010000074.1:0-12964 GCA_048884925.1 Candidatus Thorarchaeota archaeon | reverse complement strand
CTATCAATGAAGTCTTTCCCCAGAAGCATTGAGCCAGAGAATTTGGTCTTCAGACCAAGCTTCTCATAACGATGACTGAAGAAGAAATCGCTTTCCTCCATTGGATCGATGTTGTTTATAGGCGGAGCCTCTTCAGTACGCACACTCATACCATCTAGAATCAGTCGACCGTCTACACAATCATATCGCATGACAAAGCCACGATAACATGCAGTACTTGCCATCATAGGAGTGATTCCGAAGTCTTGTGGCGTATACAGCGGAGAACCCTTTAACCCAACAAGTGAGTAAACCACACCCATATATCGGAACTCGTCTGGAATCTGTGCAGTCACTAGTATCAACAACTCCTGCAGGATTTATCCTGAGGTTGCAAACCTAACGAAATCCTCAGCTAGCACGCCATCTAGTGTTTTAGCAAAGAATTCAGCGTTCGCTCTGGAGAACACAAGAGGGGGCTTAATTTTGAGGACATTATCAAATGGCCCGTCTGTACTGATTAGAATCCCTTGGTCTTTCATTCGATTGGCGACATAGCTCGCCTGCTCTGTTGCAGGTGTTAGAATCTCATGGTTAAGGACTAGCTCGACTCCTATGAAAAGACCCAACCCTCTGACATCCCCTATGATTCGGTGTTTCTTCTTTAGAATGTATAGCTGATCAATCAGGTAGCCACCGATTTCGTACGCGTTCTTTTGGAGATTCTCTTCTTCTATTGCATCTAGGACAGCCATCCCAACAGCACATGACACTGTATTCCCGCCTGTAGTGCTAAAGAACTCCATACCAGTATTGAAGGACTCCGCGATCTCTTGTGTTGTTATGACAGCACCCAATGGATGACCATTGCCAATCGGCTTCCCTAGAGTGACAATATCAGGAATAACGCCCTGTGTTTCAAAACCCCAGAAATGACTTCCAACCCGGCCAAATCCTACCTGAACCTCATCCGCAATGCATACTCCTCCAGCATCTCGAACATAATCAAAAGAATCACGGAGATAGTTTTTGGGAAATATGATTTGGCCCGCACATCCCATCAGAGGCTCGCATATAAACGCGGCCAATCTCTTTTCTCCAGCCTCCAATTCAAGAATCAGCTTAAGAACGTCCATAGCATATTTCTCACCGGCCTCCGGATTGTCAGCCTTGAAGAGACCTCTATACACATCGGGTGTCTTCACCTTGTGAACATGTGGAGGTGCTCCCTCACCGCCGGGCCCATCGAACTTGTATGGGCTTATACCCACAAGTGTGCCCGTATTTCCATGATATGCGCCATCAATAACAATCAATTCTGTCTGCCTAGTGTGTGCATATGCCAGTCTAAGAGCAAGCTCGTTGGCCTCGCTTCCACTGTTGACAAGAAAACAGACACTCAATGGATCGGGCATTTTGTCACACAGTCTTTCTGCGTATCTCACTAAGTTCTCGTGAAGATATGTCGTATTGGTGTTCAATACTGTCGCTTGGCGCCTGAGTGCAGCTACGACCCTTGGATTGGAGTGGCCAACGTGAGGAACGTTGTTTCGAGCATCTAGGTATTCTCTCCCATCTGCATCGTAGAGATATTGCATTTCGCCACGGACAATATGGAGTGGCTCCCTGTATGCAGTTCTGAGAGAACTGCCTGTATACCTGCGTCGAGCTTCCAAGACCTCTTTCGTATTCATTGGAGCGGAAACGCGTCCTTCTGGGAGTTTCAGGATAACGTTTGGATCCGGACTGATACTCAACCATACCTCTCTCATACTTGCAGGAGCAACTCCGAAGAAATCACCTTCTTTGTCAAGCATATCTACAATCAGTTGGAAGTGCAGATGTGGAGGCCAGCCTCCATTTGACGGATAGGTTCCCACATTGGCAATCTTTTGACCTTTCCTTACCTTATCGCCTTTCATCAAGTCAAGTAGAGATTCCTTTGTGAGATGTGCGTAGAGAGTATAGAACTTCAAATCAGTATTGTCGATAGTATGCTCCAGAATTATCGTTGGCCCGTTGTCCAGCGGCAGGTCATTATTCTTGAGACTATGAACCTTTCCATCAAGAGGCGCCAGAATCTGTGTTCCTGGCTTTAAGAACAAGTCCATAGCAATGTGAACAGTCCTAGATTCTCCGCTGGGTTCTCCATACTGAGAACCTGTATAGAGCAGTCTGGCTTCATTGTATCTGCCTATGCCATAGTCTGCGCCTTCCTCAGATATGCGTCGAGATATGATATCTGAGAATCTGTCGATGTCAGTAAGGTCAGACGTTTTCTCAATCTCAAGGCTGCCAACACTGAGATCTATAACAGCAAAGGGAGATTTTCGAAGGTCAAACTCAATTGCTGAACCTATGAATTCATAATTCTCTCTTAACCAATCAACAATCTTCTCGCTCTCAGGGCAAGGATGTAGACCGCACGCATGACGGATTGCATAATTTGCATATCGTAGGTTGATATCCACTAGCTGTTGAAGAAGAGCCCAGACTTTCTTCTGGCTTATCAGTAAATACTCATTATCGGGCTCAAGATGCGTCTGATACTCTGCAACAGCAATACTCGTAGCGAGCCTGGTCAAGACTAAGGGGAAGAGAAGCTCAATTTCTATGTCGGTGAGAGGATACTTAGAATGATAGCCCTCAACTATCTTGCATGCGGCTCCGATTGGGTCCTGCTTGTCTAAAATTGCGTAAGTTATCGCAACGACTAGTTCGTTGATAGTATGGGTCAGTACCATATCACCAAAGTCTAGAATACCAAACTTGGCTTCCTCGGGTGGATATGGCGTAGCTACAAGAACATTGTAGTCATTTGCATCATTATGCACGACGCTAGTCCTGAGGTCAGGCATGCGGGGCACGACCTTGGTTTCATAGATGGACAGAACGCGTTCTATGGCTTCAACCTTCTCGGTATCTTTGATATATTCCTTATACTTCTCTATCACTGAACCTGCCAGTTTGAGATCCCAATAGAACATCCGTTTTGAAGCGGTATGGGAAAAGCCCTCAAGACCACAAGTCAATGCGCCCACAAATTTCCCAAACTCGGTCAAAAGATCGGGTGAATGCGGTTTGACCTCAGCAAATACTCTTCCAGGTAGATAGCGCAAAAGCCGTACAAAATGCTCATTCTTCTCTGAGTCCTTGACAGTCAGGATTTCTTCGCCATCAATAGAGAGAACGAATAAAGGAACGTTGAAGGGTACGTTCTTGTCGGCCAAGTGTTGCATAGCTCGGTTCTGCATATCTAAGATCTCGCTCTTCTCGGATTTAGCGGCAATCTTCAAGACGTATTCGACGCCGAGTTCTGTTCTTATATGATAATTCAAATCACGCTCACTTGGAAGCTCCTCTACAGAACCTTTCACTCCGAATTTGCTCTCTACAATCTTCCGCGCCTCTTCTTCGGTGAATCGAGGACGAATGGTGTCTCTATCCAGCATGACTTACACTCCTCTGATACCCATTTCCTATTCCATCTTTAGACTATTAATGACTGACTCCTCGAATTCTCCAGGTGCCATATATGCAACCTTCATAGGTTCAATGCGAATTAAGGCGTAGCTTGGATCATTGACTCCAGACCAGTAATTCTTGAAGTAAGTTGTCCCGTCAGCCACTTTCCGTTTTGTAGCAGCATCCTCCACAATCAGAGCTGCTCCCGAGATTCGGAGATACCCACGATTGCCTCCATGCTCAACCATTGTCAAGACCTCAACCCTGTCATCCTTCCGAATTTGCTCCAACTTCCTAGATTCCGCGCTGGTCAAGACATAGAGAGCCCCACCTATCTGCACAACTGTGACAGGCCGCACACGTGGAAACCCAGCTTCGGTAGTTGCCAGATATGCAGAGGACTCACCCTTAAGTACATCCTCCGGTGTGGGAACCGAATCAGTGTTCATGGTAGTTGCCCTAGCGATATCAATACAAATAAATCAAATCCGATTGTTGGCACGTCCATGAAAGAGGATTGTATTGACGAAGTTACAATAACAGTGTTCCCACCAATACCTGGGATTGGAATGATTGAAGAGGACCCAGTAGTCGAAGAGGATGCTTGTGGCGATTCGATTCCTCCAGTACCCGCCCCATCCGAGAAGGTTGATGAGGACACTGTTGTCATCTCTTTGGCACCTAAGAACCCCACGGATAGAATCTCAGAGATGCTGCAGAAGGTCAAAGAGAAGTTCGGAGAAAGCGTCTGTCTACGATATGCCAAGTATGAAGCAAAAGAGGATTCCGAAGAAGCACGGACGTGGCTAAATGCAGCGCTAAGAGGGAGCGGAGATAACACTGTCTTGGACCATCAGAAGTTCACTATGTTCATTGGGTCCACTGCACCAATCATCTCAATAAATAATAGATTGTCCTTTGTCGGGACAACACCCACTCTCCCTCAGTTGATGAGCAGAGTTTCGGCTGCGCTTAGAATGGCTGAAGAGAAGCTAAAGGAGTAGGTCACTCCCCGGCATGTTGCTAGACATCCCGAGGAGGACCTTAGTAAGAGGAGAAAGCTTGCTAAGCAGATTGCTCAATCTTTGTTTCTTGCTTGACAACCGTTGTTGCAGCTTCAGAAGCAAGGACACCGTCCATTAAGGCCGCATACGCACCCATGTCAAAGTGGCCGTGTCCCGATAGGTTGAAGACAATAATACGTTCTTCACCAGCCTTCTTAGCGTCACGCGCGGCATCAATAGCAGCCTTGATTGCGTGAGCAGATTCCGGAGCTGGGATAACACCTTCAGCTTTTGCAAAGACGAGTGCAGATTCTAGAACAGGAATCTGATCATATGCAATTGCACGTATTCGACCCTCATTCAGAAGAGCGCTAATAGTAGGCGCAACCCCATGGTATCTCAAACCGCCGGCATGTATTGGCGGTGGTGTGAAGTCTTTGCCTAGGCTGTGCATCTTGACCATAGGAGTCATTGCTGCGGTGTCACCAAAGTCATACTTGTAGTCACCCTTCGTCATGGATGGGCAAGCTGTTGGCTCGACACCCAAGAACTCCGTTGAGGCATATCGACTATCTGCCAAAAAGGGGTATGCGATTCCAGCAAAGTTGCTACCTCCTCCGACACAGCCAATGATGGCGTCTGGCATCGCATCATCCTTCTCAAGTTGGATGATTGTTTCCTGTCCAATTACCGATTGATGAAGCAATACGTGGTTTAGAACAGAACCGATAGTATACTTCGTATCCTCATTAGTCACAGTGTCTTCAAGAGCCTCGCTTATCGCAATGCCCAAAGTACCTGGATGGTCAGGTCGTTCAGCCCTGATCTTCTTCCCAAATTCCGTCCTGTCAGAAGGACTTGGAACTATCTCAGCCCCATAGGATCTCATTAGAGTACCACGATACCCTTTCTGCTCCAGACTTATTCGCACCATGTACACCATTGCTTTCAGCCCGAAGTGAGCACACGACAGTGCTACGGCGCTTCCCCATTGACCTGCACCGGTCTCAGTAGCTAATCTGGTGACGCCCTCGTTTCGTGCATAGTATGCTTGTGCTATCGCAGTATTGAGCTTGTGGCTTCCTGTAGGCGATGCATCCTCACGCTTGTAGTAGATGCGCGCAGGAGTGTTTAGTGCTTCTTCAAGCCCAAGCGCTCTTTGAAGTGGAGTGGGACGACCGTATCTCATGTACGCCTCTCGCACTTCATCAGGTATCGGCACGGTTTTTTCCATCGTCATTTCCTGCTTCACACACTCAACAGCAAAGATAGCCATCAACGCATCAGGATCGATAGGTTCTCCGGTCCCTGGATTCAGGGGAGGGGCCAAAGGCTCTTTGAGGTGAGGCAGGATGTTGACGTAATTCTTCGGTACTTCATCTAGGTCCAACAGGACTCTACTTGCTTTTCTAGTCAACTCTGTACTCTCCATAATTGGTTATATCAATAGGCCCTCTCCTCTGACATGAGCGAGGAAGCTGCTGATGCAATCTGAACGACAGAGAATCAGCAAATCCAAGAAAATAAGTCGGAAGAAGCGATGAGTGTGCATTATATGGAATATCTGCTAAGTGGGCCTCTCTCGGCCCGCGATCCATTGGCAATAACGCACACTCATCGTTTCACATCCTATGGAAAGGGTTGTCTAATGGCTGGAACATCCCTATTTAAACTTGACCATTAATGTACATCACTCCCCATTTGTGTACATTGCCTAGAGATTTCTGAGCATCAGAGTATCAAGATAGGTGTCCATGGCGAACATTGTGAGGGTTTTTTCTACCGCTGGCATCTCCCTCAAAGAGTCAACAATGAAATTGTTCATCTCCTGAACATCCTTTGTCCTCACTTTAAGAAGAACATCAAACTCACCACTTAGTACATGAACCTCCTGAACTATTGGGTGTTGAGCTATTTCCTCGCAGAACTCGCGTTGCGATATCACCTTCCTGCTTCCTGGCACTCTATAACGTATGGTTACCAGGATCACAGCCAAGGTTGGTCTTCCGAGACTGGACGGGTTCAGTATAGCTGTGAATTTGTCTATGATGCCCCGCTCTCTTAATGAGTTAATTCGCGCATGAACTGTAGAGATGCCCTTCCCAACTTCCTTTGAGATAGCTGACACAGTCAGCCTGCCATCTTCCTGCAAAAGTTCAAGTATGCGTTTATCGGTCTTATCCAATCTATCTGAAAAATCTTCGGCCATAGATAAATTATACAGTATAAAATAGAAATACTTTCTGATTATTGCCGGAAATCCTTATACTGAGTTTCATCTCCAACTTTAAAATGCGTGAAGCACACGACCGACCGGACTTCCTGAGGTTGCTTTTCAGTACAGTCCTCGGAGCCACAAAGAGCATCGAGATTGCATACGAGGACTTTGATGATGTCATGAAGAATGGCGTGTACTTTGATGGATCCTCAGTTCCAGGATATGCATCGGTCAATAGCTCTGATCTCCTATTGAAACCCCGCTCATCTCGTCCTGTCCTCCTTCCTTGGGAAAAAGATGTCGCGGTCTTGGTATGTGGGGTCTTTGAGGCTTCAGGAGACCCCCATCCAAGAGATCCTTCTGGCGCGCTGTCAAGAATTGTAGACTCGGCGAGAGAAGCTGGATTTGAGTTGAGAGTAGGGTCTGAACTCGAATTCTTCTTGGTCAAGGAAAACGGCCGAGGAACAATAGTGCCGGGAGATGGCGGAGGCTATTTCTCGACCCTTCCTTCAGACGGAGGTTTGCAGTTTAGAAGGCATGTAGCAAAATCCCTTAGTTCAATAGGTGTATCCACCACAACACACCATCACGAGGTGGCTGCAGGACAGCATGAAGTGGGACTAAGATTCAGTAGTGCAACTAATGCAGCTGATGACGTGATGCTTGCACGACTTCTGATTGCAGAGTTGGCGCATGAAATTGGAGCAATAGCAACATTCATGCCAAAGCCCTTCAGCGGAATGAACGGCAGTGGCATGCACATTCACCAGAGCCTCTGGAGTATTGAAGAAAAGGTCAACCTCTTTTCATGTGGGAAATCAGGAGAAGTATCAAAATTGGCAGGCAGCTATGTAGCAGGCATTCTCGAACACGCCGGAGCACTCGCAGCTATAGTTGCACCCAACGTAAATTCGTTTAAGAGACTCACTCCAGGTTATGAAGCACCCACGAGAATCGCATGGGGCTTGAGGAACAGGTCTACAATGATCAGAGTACCACAGTATAATGGATCCAATGTTAGGGCTAGAATCGAATTCAGATGTCCAGATCCTTCATGCAGCTCTCACCTAGCAGTAGCAGCAACTCTTGCAGCAGGACTTGATGGAATTGGAAAAGGATTGACGCCACCTGCACCGACAGGGGACAATCTTTACGAGTCTAATGCAGAAACAGAATCCCTTCCAGGGAGCCTCAGCGAAGCTCTAGAGAAACTAAAACAAGACAAAGTGGTTGTCGACGCTATAGGAAAGAGCTTGGTTGACATGATTGTGAGGATACGGACTGCCGAATGGAAGGAGTACGTGGAACTAACCGGAGACCCCGGAATCTCTGAGGTCACACCATGGGAAGTGACAAAGTATCTTCACTTCAACTAATCAATGTGGAGTTCCAAAAGACTTCTATCGGACTTTGCTGACAGGCTCTATAGCAGGTGATAATGAGATGACTGGTTTTGAGAGCACGGAGCAACTGAAGGATGTGTTTGAGGAGTTTTGGAAACGATGTCAGCAAGTCGAAGAAGTCATGGCAAAAATGGCCAAACAGGGAGTGACTGTCAGGTTCGATATCGATGATCCAGAAGCCCATCCAACTATTGATTTCAAGAATCCGGGACCTGATGGAAAGCTTGGTCAGCTTCTTTGGGATGCAGAAGAGGAACCCGAACTAAAGGTATGGAGCAAATCTGAAACTACAAACAAGTTCTGGCAAGGCAAACTTAACACTGCAATTGCTCTAGCGAGAGGACAAGTGAAAATAGATGGTCCAGTTACTAAGGCGATTGGACTTGTTTCTCAGATTAAGCCACTATTTGCGATTTGGCCAGAAGTATTGAAGGATAAGGGTCTCGATAGTATGGTTCTCTAGGCAACATACGAGGAGCGAATCTGGATGATAGAGCTCCGAAAGCTCGACTCATTAGAGGTCATTGCTGTTGCAGACAATAGCTTTTCGGCTTGGACAAATCCTGATAGGAAAGATGTGCAACGCTATTTCAAATGGGTCGAGGATGATGACAAACCACTCCCTATTGCAGGGGGCGGCTTGTGTCTTCATGTGCGAGCAAGATTGGGTAATGAAACTTTCACAATCCTCTACGATGCTGCTGAAGGGCCGAAGACTATTGAGAATAATATTGCTGCTTTGGGGTTGAATCTTGCCGAGATTGATGCAGTAGTGATGTCCCATGGGCATTGGGACCACTTCGGGGGGCTTCTGTGGGCACTTGAGAATGTCGGGAAAAAGGACCTACCAGTTTACTTGCATCCCTGGATGCATCTCAAGAAAGGATACGAAGTTAAGAAACCCGGGGGAGCAGAGGTCAAAGAAATGAAACCGGTGGCGTCCAATAGCGAGATAGAAGAAGCAGGAGGGAAGCCAATCAGTACAATAGAACCAATTCAGCTAGCGGATGGATTGCTCCTCAGGACTGGTGAAGTCCCCCGTGTAACCGTTCATGAGAAAGGCATGGAGGGACATAAGGTTTTCATCGATGAAGAATGGAAGGATGATGCTGCTGTGAAGGAGGATGTAAGCCTGGTTGCAAATGTGGAAGACAAAGGACTCGTGGTAATCTCAGGATGCTCCCACGCCGGGATAATCAATATCGTCCGAGAAGCGCAACGGCTTACAGAGGAAAGCCAAGTTCATGCTGTAATAGGGGGGTTCCATCTGGCACGTAGAGTGACGAAAGAAACTATGCATGAAACTGTAAAGATGATGAAGGAAATTCGTCCAAAGCTCTTGGTGCCTTGTCACTGCACTGGTTGGCGGGCACGTCATATGATGAGTGCCGAAATGCCGGATGAGTACGTTGAAGGAAGCGTAGGACACAAATACATCATTTCCAAGGGTGACGTATCCTAAAGCATATAAGCAAGAAAAAAAGAAACTCAATATGTACATCGATTAACGATGGTGAAGTTATAATGGCGGAAGCAATTACAAAGGACATGACAATTGGCGAAGTAGTCATGAAGTGGCCTGAGACCGCAGGGACATTCATGGAGTGGGGACTACACTGCTACGGCTGTGCAGTAGCTAGGTTCGAGAACATCGAACAAGGCGCTCAAGCTCATGGTATTGACCCTGACAAGCTCGTTGAAGCCCTCAATGACGCAGTTGCAAAGAAGGAATAATCCCGTATTTTCTGAATGGGAGTGGGTTTGGCTCCCCATCTTGTTCTTCATAGTGGGCACTAGGTTTAGGTACTACACAGGTTTTGTCCTTCCATATAGACGCCCAGTTTCTTCCTCAGTCATCTCAAAGCTGTACTCAGGGTCAGGAAACTTGCCTTCACGTACATCTGTAGAGAATTCTTTCACTGCATTTTGGATGACTTCTCGGATGTTTGCATATCTCTTCACAAACTTGGGTTTGAAGTCTTGAAACAGCCCAAGCATGTCGTGTAGCACAAGTACCTGCCCATCACAGTGAGGCCCTGCACCAATACCTATTGTAGGGATGCCTATTGATTCTGTAATCACCTTGGCGGTTTCCGAGGGAACCAGCTCGATGACAATCGAGAATGCACCAGCTTCTTCCAGCGCTTGAGCCTGCTTGACCATCTCTTTCGTCTGTTTTGCGGTACGACCCTGAACACGATAACCTCCTACTTCGAAGATGGACTGGGGAGTGAGACCTATGTGCCCCATGACTGGTATACCTGAGTCGACTACAGCTCGAACGATCTCTATCTCTCTCCTTGCACCCTCAATCTTGACTGCTTCAGCACCACCCTCCTGCAACATCAGTGCGCAGTTTTCGAGAGCTTGTTCTTCACTCACCTTATAACTCATGAAAGGCATGTCACCGACTATGAGGCTGTTTGGTTTAGCTCTTGCCACAGCAGCAGAATGATGTATCACATCATCCAGAGTAACTGGAACAGTACTCTCATACCCTAGGAGCGCATTGCCCACCGAATCTCCAACAAGAATTATATCAACTCCGCACTCGCTCAAGATTTGAGCAGACGGCGCATCATATGCTGTAAGCATCACTATCTTCTTGCCCTTCTTCTTCATCAGGCGAATACTAAATGTGGTCTTTCTTGCCAACGTGAATCAGTACTCCATTTGGCCGAGTAATAAATCGGATATATATGGTTTGTATATATGGAAAATAGCAACGTATATCCAAGTATATAATTGCCTTTACAAACACTCAAGAAAGTGACATGCTTGCCATTGAGTAAAGACCCTATATCCCCTTCTCATAGAGTCCTTTGCCTAGCGCAGGAGCACCAACTGTGAAGAGTACAAGGTAAACAGTACCCCACAACGGGTCGAAATTCAACCATCTACTCATCACTAATGTCCAAATGATGAATCCGATGGTAGACATCACAATCTGAACCTTGATAGACTTCAGATGTTCCATGTTTAGCGGGCTTTCTTCTTTCGTAATTGCAGCCACTGCAAGCGGAGTAATAGCAAGGAATAGCAGGAATACCAGCGGCATCTCTCCGGTTCGTCCGGCTGCAACAAACATCTCCTCAATCAACTTGTATGCAGCAATGACTGGAGCGGGGACATATTTGATTAGAATGCCAAAGTAGTCATCTGGCTTATCAGGTACAAGGACTGTTGCTTCTGTGGGAGCGTCAATCATCTTTTTTGTTACGACTTTGAAACCCATTTTGGAGTCTCCTCAAGCTGAGTAGCAAAATCCTCCAAATATGTTCTGTGGTGCAATGGGCAGTTGAACTCAAAGAGAACCTCAGGCTTCTTCAGAGATTTATCCCCTTCTTCCGCAGTCGTCGCTTGTACAGTTCAACACCAACAATTGCAGGAAGTGAGAACAGGAGAACAATTAGCCAATCAAAGTAGGTGAGAGGCATGAAGTAGAAATTGAGATTAACTGTCGAGAGAATCTCCTGAACAAGTGGGACGTACATCAAGAGGTAATGAGCTAGATAGATGAGACCCAAGAAGATTGCATAGCGATAAGTGCCAGGCTCTCGAAGACTCTTGCCAATCCCCATGTTGATCCTACGGATACTCAAGACAATAGTGCTCTCAACTAGTAGAATTACCGATAGCATCATGACAGCAGCCTTGGCCGCTTCAATGGGTATGATAAATCCGGTGGACCCATAGAAACCAGTGAGATTCTCTGGAACGACCGTGATGATTCCCCACCACCCTGTCAGTGACAACATATACACTATAGCGGCTCCAAAGACCATCATTGCCACATTAAATGCCATAAACGTCGCAAGAGGCTTTGGAATGATCTCTTCACTGTCCCTTGGCTTTTCTTCCATCGCTCTCGGAGAAACCTTATCGAAAACCAGCGCCAAGCCAGGGAATGAGTGTGTTGTCACAACCAAGTAGAGGCTCTGCCATGTAGTCAACATCAGAATAGCAGCTGGCAATATGAACAAAGCACCAAAGAACAGGATGCTCTCGAACAGATTAATCGCTATGTAGAAGTATATCATCATCCTGATCTTCTGAAACAGACCTCTTCCCTCGTGAACGCCTGTGACAATGGAGGCAAAGCTGTCATCTGTAATTACCAAATCCGCTGCCTCTTTGGCCACATCAGTTCCAGTAATCCCCATAGCTATGCCCGCATCACTCATCGCCAGAGCTAACGCATCATTGACACCATCACCAGTCATCGCTACAACACGTTTTTGATCTTGGTAGCGCTCTACGATTATTTGCTTGTGCTCAGGGTTTACGCGGGCAAAGACATTGACATTAGGAAAGTCTTCATCTTTGACTTCATAGACATCTTGACCTTCAACTACTAGTGACCTCTGTCTATGGATGCCCAGGTCTTCAGCGATTGTCTTAGCAGTAGCTGCCGAGTCGCCGGTAATCATGACGACATTAATACCTGCACTATGACATTCTCCGACTGCTTCTCTCACTCCTTCGCGGGGAGGATCGACAATGCATGCAAATCCGAGGTATGTCAGATCGCTCTCAGCTACTTCTCGAGCGCTGGTTTCAGGTGGTAGTGTATTTAGCGACTTCTTGGCAAGAGAGATGACTCTGAATCCTCTAGCTGCATATCCATCTACGAGCTGTTTCACACGTTTCTGAGCGTCAGGAGTAAAGGTTGTTGCTTTCTTGCCATTGCCAATAGTGGAACAGCGGGAGATCAGAACCTCGGTGGCTCCCTTCACGAATGAGATGAATTTGTCACCATCTTGGCAGAACCTTGACATCCGCTTTAGTTCAGACTCGAACGGGAATTCCTCAATAACCTTGTATCGCTCACGCACTAGCTGCTCATCGACACCACTCTTTCTGAAGAATGTGAGCAATGCCGCGTCAGTAGGGTC
>JBHLQK010000073.1:0-13006 GCA_048884925.1 Candidatus Thorarchaeota archaeon | reverse complement strand
TTAGACGATGGAATGAACATGTTTTTTGCACCTGAATACGGAGCAGCGTTTGGATTCCATGAGGATGATTCTACCTTACCTAAGAAGATACATCTGACAATCACCTTTTCTGACAAGACACTATTCACTCTAAGACTCAAGGGGTGGGGACATATCGATGCAGCATCAGATGCAGAACTTGAGGACAACTATGTGTATAGAAGGGATTTCTCTGATGTTGTATCTCCTGACGAAAAGCGATTCACCGCCAACTGGTTCGCTGAAGAGATATCTCAGATATCCAAGAACATCAAGATGGCACTAGTGGGGAAAGATGCCATTCTTGTTGGAATTCAGAACAGCACCTTCCAAGACGTTATCTATCAAGCTGGGATTCATCCCAAGAAGAAGGCATCTGAATTAAGTGTCGATCAAATTGAATCGCTATATCTCGCTATTGTTAAAACGTTTCAGGAGCGAAAGCGGCTTGGCGGCAAGGACCAATTCACTGACCTCTATGGAAAGCAGGGCCGTTACACCCCATCAATGGGTCCTAATATGAAAGATCAGTCATGCTCCAAGTGTGGATCTCCAATCGAGAAACTCACTCACGGCGGAGGCCACGTATATCTCTGTCCAAATTGCCAGTCATAGTGCTTGAATTCATAAGGAACCCCTGAGAGTGAATCATTCAGGGTGCCGGAGAATGAAGAAAGTAGATCATAAGAAGGTTCTCAAAGAATTCTACAGACCTTCATCAAGAAAGCCTTCAGAAGTTGATGTGCCTGAGATGAACTTCCTAATGATAGATGGGAAGGGGGATCCCAATACTGCTCAAGAATACCAAGACGCCCTTGAAGCACTATACGCCACTTCCTACACTCTGAAATTCAAATTGAAGAAAGCAAAGGTCGCTGATTTCGCAGTAATGCCTCTTGAAGGTTTATGGTGGATTGAAGGGTCAGAGGGATTTGATTTCAATGCAAAGGCAAATTGGCTCTGGACTTCAATGATAATGCAGCCCGAGCCTGTCGCTAGAAATGATGTTATAGAAGGGATGGCTGAAGTGAAAGAGAAGAAGGATCCACCTGCACTTCAAAAAATCAGATTCGAATCATTCAGGGAAGGCTATTCGGTCCAAATCATGCACATCGGTCCATGGTCTGAAGAAAAACCTACGATTGAAAAGTTACACAACTATGCTGAGCAACAAGGATTCAAACTCAGAGGGAAGCATCATGAGATTTACCTCAGTGATCCCCGGAGGACTGCTCCTGAGAAGCTAAAGACAGTGATTCGGCAACCTGTAGCATGACGCCCTCAAGTATTACGAGGATATATGAGAGCAAGTCCGCGATATCCATGTGCTATCATTCGCCAGATGATAGGGGTGCAGAATAGTGCAGTTGACAGACCGACAGGTAGGACTGATTGAGGATTTCGCTCTGAAGAAGTATCGATCTCTTGATGACACTCATGGGGCAGATCATTGTGAAAAGACAGCCAACATAGCTAGTTTCCTTGCTAGTGAAGAGGGGGCGAATGAACTCATCGCTAAAATGGGCGCACTCCTTCATCAGTTCCATCCCGAGGGAGCCGCTCAAGTCAACGAATTTCTCCTAAGCATCAATGTCCCCCACGACATTAGAGAGAGGATAGTTCATTGCGTTAAGTGTGTGGAGCCGACAACGATCCATACCGCCCGAACACTGGAAGCCAAAGTAGTCTTTGACGCTGATAAGCTGCAGACTTTGGGGCCTTATGGATTAGTAAGAGAAGTCGTTTATCGAACTCGAAGGAAGAATATAGACTTCAGAGTTGCCTTTCGAGAGGCTAAAGAACTTCAAAAGAAGATGGCTTCTTTGCTGCAAACTGAAAAGGCAAAATCACTCTACGAGAACATGAAGGCTCTTTCCAACTCAATGTTTGAAACCATAGAAGACTGGGATACACTCTCCTTCATTAAGAAGTGATTAATGTTCAGTAAAATTAGTACTATTGTTCAGCAAAATATTTAATAGGAAATATCGAACCGAATTTTGTGGGTGGGGTCTCATTACCGACAAGCTAGAACATGATATCGAGAAAACTATCTCAGGTTCAGAGGCGGATGTTGCTTCGGTCTTGAGTGCAATTGCCAATAAGGCGAGAATGGAGATTCTCACGTCACTATATCGCGAGCCCCATGAGTTCAGTGAGCTGCTGAAGATAACGGGACTTAGCAAGACGGCGCTCGCACACCACCTCAATAGACTAGTGGATAGCGGCATCATCGTTCATGCCAGCAGAGGTCTTTACAAGATAAGCTCCGATGGAGCTGATTTTCTACGATTCATAAGTGCTGCATATGCTTCTTCGAAGAGAAGGCAGGACTATGAGGCTGCACGTCGAGTGGACTACATCCAAAGGGTGCATACCAAGAGGAAGGACAAGATGGACGAACTCGAGGTAAGAATCGAGAAGCTTGAACCGATGCGAGTAGCAAGTGTTCAGGCAATAAGCAAGTCTCCGGAAAACGAAGCTTGGGAAAAGCTGCGCACGTGGGCTAAGCCACGCGGCTTTTTAGACGATGTAAAGAAGAATCCGGTCTTCGGTTTCAACAATCCTAATCCATCTCCGGGAAAAGAAGAGTATGGTTATGAATTCTGGATAAAGGTGGATAAAGATATAGAGCCTGAAGGAGACATAAAGATCAAAGAATTCGAAGGGGGGCTCTTCGCCGTCACGACTACTCCCTTGAAAGCCGATCCCATCTATGCAGATGGTCACCATTTCATTGGTGCATGGAAGAGGCTTGGGGATTGGATAAAGTCCAGCAAATATGAATTCGGAGATCAACAGAACCTTGAGAGAGCACATGATCCAAGTGCTTCAGAAGACGATCTGATACTTGATCTGTATTGGTCAATCAAGGAGTAGCATAGACTAGCAAGGTGTGGAACGCAGACGCGCACACTCAGCCGCGAGCTCAAGGGTGCATATGCATCTGTGCCCCACACTTCTTTTTCTTTCGTGAGTGCTATTTTGTCTTTCCATATCAAAATCAGTAACGCTCATAGGTTAGGATTACGCACACACCTTATCATGACTGAAGTAGAGAAGGTCTTTGAAATCATCAACAATAGACGATCGATACGATGGTTTCTAGACAAGCCAGTGACCGATGAGGTTCTTACGAAAGTGCTGGAGGCAGGGATGAGAGCGCCATTTGCATCTCAGCTCTGTTCTGTGGTCTATACCCGGGATAAGGCCAAGATGAAGAAGGTGAAAATGGGGTCATATCCCACAGCTCCATTGCTCCTGGTCTTTCTGATAGATGTAAGACGTCTCGAGAAGATCATGGTCAAACGCGGTCACACCTATGAATTCGATGACCTGATGACACTATGGGTCGGAATTCAAGATGTCACCTTGGCTATTGAAAACCTCACACTTGCAGCTGAGGCACTCGGGCTAGGGTCTGTGCTCCTTGGGAATGCACCTCTGCGTGCAGATGTCATCTCAAAAACATTCAATGTTCCAAATCGAGTCTTTCCTGTTGTGGGTATGAACTTGGGATATCCAGACCCCATAGAGAATACAGAAATTCGACCTCGGTTTCCACTTCAGTATAGCGCCTTTGAGGACTCATATCTGGACCACTCCGACAGCGAAATAGATGAGTGCATGAAAGTGATGGATGAAGGGATGTTGGCGCAAGGGTACTACATCAAGGAGAAGACAAAAATCAAATTGAAGGAAGGCATAGATGACATAGGCTTCGATCGGTATTCTTGGTGTGAACATATTTCTAGGAAAATGTGTCAAGGTCGATGGTCAGATGACGCACTCTTTACCATTCTCCAACGTCATGGATTCAAGCCGAATGATGAAAAGGACCCACAGATCTGAGCGACCGTGGAAGTGATAAATTCTTGTCCGAGAATCAACTCCTCTATCTCTCGCAAGCAGACGTTATTGCCACTGGACTACCGATGAGCGAAATAGTGAGCGAGCTTGAAATCGCTTTTCGAGAAAAGGGTGAAGGACGGGTAGAAATGCCTCCCAAGCCAGGAATACATCCAGGAGGTAGCGACAATTTCATCCACGCGATGCCAGCCTATATCCCAGCAGTCAAATCAGCAGGGATGAAATGGGTGAGTGGCTTCCCAGACAACGAAAAGAGGGGGCTCCCATATATCTCAGGCCTATTGATTCTCAATGATCCAGAAACCGGGGTGCCAATTTCTGTAATGGATTGCATTTGGATAACTGCAATGAGGACTGGAGCAGCTACTGCGGTTTCTGCGAAGTATCTTGCAAGACCTGACTCTTCCTCCGTGGGCGTATTGGGATGTGGTGTTCAAGGGAGAAGCAATGTCGAGGCCTTGACTGTGGGATTTCCTTTAGAGAAAGTAATAGCTTACGATATAAGAAGAAGCTCAGCTGAACTCTTTGCCACTGAAGTCGGCAAGAGGTTTGGGCTGGATGTCGACATAGTTGATAGTCCCAAGAAGGCAGTACGCGGGTGCGACATCATTATCACGGCTGGACCAATTCTAAAGAGGCCCCACGCCACAATTCGATCTGGTTGGATGGTTAAAGGGGCATTTGCCTCGCTTATTGACTTTGATTCCTATTGGCATCCGGACGCTTTGCGAGAGTGTAGTAAATTCTGCACGGATGACACAACACAACTTAGGCACTACCAAGAGATCGGGTATTTCCAAAATATCCCCCCAATACATGCAGATTTGGGAGAGCTTGTTGCTGGAAAAAAGCCTGGAAGGGAAAAAGCGGAGGAAAAAACAATCACTGCGAATCTCGGACTAGCATTAGATGACATGGCTGTGGCGCCTCTAATCTATCGCAGAGCAGTAGAGAAGGAAATAGGTATATGGCTGAATCTGTAGTTGGATCAATACTGCTGGAGTAAGCGTAAAGGGGCAATGAACCCCCACGGAGGCTCATTGCCACCAGGTCCCTGCAAATCCAACCATTTGCTACATATTTGAGGAGGGAAATAAAGCTGCCTTCCAAACGGTCGTCTGCACTGGCATCCCAATTTGGGACATCCCATTATGGGAAATAGCTTCTATTTAAGACTATGGGTGGCATTTTGTTGGCTCATCAAAGAGCCGAAATCAGAGATAGAAATCGACCCTGACCACACCCTTCATAGTGAGAATGCGCTTCTTGAGAGCTTCGAGGTCATCGGGAATGGGTGTCAGTATTCTCCACTCTACACCGGTCTTTTTGATGATACGAACAATAAGAGCCTCACTGGCATCTAAGAGGGGAATGATGCGCAGCTCCTTCACACCATCCTCTCTGCCGAAAGGTATTGCTATCAAATATGAGTCGCGGGTGATTTCTAGCATATTGCGAATGATTCTACTTGTGTGTATCCGTCCAGCCTTATTGACCTCAAGAGGAACCACATCATCACCATCTCTCAAAGCACCCTCCACAATTGGTGTTGTTGAGTGATCCTCACTGAATACCGATGTCAACCTCAAAGCACGGTCCGTTGGAGTAATGATGGCAATAATCGTGATGGAATCAGTGCTCTTCTCAAGTTGCTCAATATGAGATTCAATGCCTAGATACTCTCGGGCAGATTTGGGTATGACAAGCCTGCCACGATCATCAATTCGTAGTATCTCGCGCATCTTCAATTTCTGGTCGCCTCAAAGTTTCGAGAACGAGTCAATAGCTCGCTGATTGGTTTGTGTTATCTATTGCCCAATTTGGGAGGAGAAAAGCTTCGGATTCATTCACTTTGGGGTTTCTCTTAAGTTTATCGAGGAGGTGTCTGACAATTGTAGAAGATATAATCTTGAGGAGAGCGTCGTAGGAACAAAGAAATGAGTTGGTTTGGAGAATTCATCTCACAATGGTTGAGATAGTATTCGGAGAACTCAGTGCAGTTGATGTGTTCCTAGCTATTGTTACAGGGCTATTGGGAGGTATAGTGCTTGCCTTTGCATATAAGATGTCAGCAAAGGGATCTCCGAAATGGAAGCCTCGTAAGCTGGTTCATATTTCCATGGGCACTGTTATTGCGTTAACAGTCATGCATTATTCTAATCTTAGTGGTCCAGCGTTGGCTGCAGGAATATTCCTGACTATACTTCTCTATGCATGGGCTCACAAGAGCACTCTGATAACTGAACTCTTATTGGCGGGTAGTAGAGAGAGCGATCAGCGAATGGCAACTTTCGCTGCCGGATTCATGGGATTGTTGGCATTCGCTTTGGTGTTCATATTCTTCTTCCAGCAACCTGAAATATTTGTCGCATCGATTCTAGCAGTCTCATGGGGCGATGCAGCAGGAGAGGCCATAGGTAGACCATATGGCTGTCGATTTATCAAGAAAAGAATCAAAGGAAAATCAATTGAAGGATCGCTAGGTGTCTTTGCATTCTCATGCCTTTCAGTGGTGGCGTCTCTGATGGTTTTTTCCTCTGGTGCCTTTTGGGCATCAATCCTGCCGCAGATCGCTTTTGTGGCCATATTGGTGATGGTAATTGAGCTGCTGAGTATTGCTTGGACAGACAACTTCCTTATTCCAATTGTAACAGCAATTGCGATGTGGCAGCTTATTTTTCCAACGACAACATTTTGGTTTTTGATGATTTAGGAACTCCTATACAGCTTCTTCCCATCGACCCAACCTTTCAATCCCTGAGTCACCGAGCTCACAAAACAGCTTGAGCTCGCAGAGAATACTATACCAGCCAATATCATAACCCACCACAGACTCGGGCTGTTTGAAGCCATAATGGTGAAGTGTAATGAGCGAGTCCCCATTAATCTCCTCAAAACGAATATTGACGTTTGTTTCCGGCTCGTTACCATAGACCCATGTGAACTGAATCTCTTCATCCTGAACCATTTTCGTGAATACAACGGGACCCATGCCTTCAGCCCACCATGTATAGATGCCAGCGTATTGACGGTCAATCTTTGGATCATCCGCTCTGATGAATCGTTTCAGTTTCTCAGGATTTGTGAATACATCGAAAGGAAGAGATGGTGGTGCTTTGATGTGGACACTCACTCGGACCTCCCTTGGATCATATCGTGTGACTCGTAACGGCCGATAGTCCGAATAATCGAAACGCAGAGCTGGGCTGCCCAACTCAAGAACGGATTTAAAGTTGCCAAGCAGAATATTCCAATGTTCAGGCAGGTGGAATCCAATTGCAGAATCCGGAATTGCACCATGTTTAAGTTCCAGATACGTTCGACGAGGACTCTCTCGAAACCGGAGTACGAAAAGCGTTTTTGTCCCCATGACATCCCAGCTGAGCAGTATTCCCTTCTTTCTGGTAATCTCTTCGATTTCCCATCTATTGCCCAGTTCAGATGTTGTTGGTGCGTTTGCACCCAGAAATGTGATAGACCCCCCAGCTCTGATATCAGCAGTAATCTCATTTCCAAGCCATTGAAGCATACTGAGTGGATCAATGAACTTCTCCCAGACTTCATCAATTGACTTGTTCAAGCTGATTCGCATTCGGATGACTGGAGCTACCTCTTCCCTTGGAGACATTGCCACGGTTCCTCTACCTCACTGTTTTTGGCTAATGCATAATGCCCTTATTTGCATGACGATATCCAGCAAGACAATCGAGCAAATAAATAGAGTGTAGTTCTCTCCTTTGAAGCCAGGCATCTAGCTTGATTGGTTGTGCCAGTGACAATCATTCATTGCAAGCGGGGAGGCATACGATGTAGGAAGTACCCATTCCAGGCTCATCCGTTTTTCTCATTACCGTGAGGCTGCCGCCAAGAGATTCCGTTACAAGGCGAGATACGAGAATTCCAAGGGCACTGCCGCTAAAGTCTTCCTCGGATTTTGGAATCCTAGCTTCGCTTGGGATATCCATCCACCAGCCAGGAACAAAGATGCGTGCCTCCCAGAAATCTGTGCCCAGCTCCATCCGAGGCTGTATCTCTATTTGGATTACCTTTGCTTCAAGTGGCTGTATGAGAACACTATGAACTATATTGATGAAGACATGTTTGAGAAGACTACTCCCGAGAACATTCGCCTTTGCACCAAAGGGCATCAGCTGAATTTTCACACCCTTGCTCCCTGCGACTCGCATTATCCGGTCCATTGCATTAACAAGAGTCTCCATCAGATTCATTGGTTCCAGAGAGGTCTTAGTTAGGCTTTCACTCTCTGTAATCAGTCGAACGTTTGTGATAAGTTGCTCAGCAAGTGATATGACGTGGTAGGCATCACTAGAGAGGCGTTCTCGCTGCGATTGTATTGCATCCTCTTCGCCTAATAGCTCTACAGCTGTGAGGAGCATTTGATGATAGTTGCTTATGTCGTGCATGAGAAGGTCAGCGTAGAGACCTGCCTTTGAATGGGACTCTTCTGCATCACGCAAAGATCTCATATACAACAGGCCAAGAAAGGCAGGTCCGATCAGAAGTGCAATGAAGATAAGAATCTCAGAAACCCACCAACCGCTCAACCAGATGTCATAATAGCTTTTGAGAACATTGGGTACTATCCACATTGAGAGGAATAGGACGACATAGACCTCGATAGACGCCCGACCACCTGATAGCTCGGCTTGAATGAAAAGCAGGTAGGTGATGGCGAAGATTACAATCAGATTCATCAATAATAGTAATGACTTACTGAGAGGGTTGCCATCAAGCCATGGATATCTTTGTAGCACAAGTTGATTGCCCATTTCCCCCAATAGGACAGTCGCAAGGAGGATTATAGCTCCGGATAGCAATATCCAGGAAGATGGCGGCTTAGCTTCCGCCATATGGTTCTTAGAGGTCCAGCGTATTGCGAAGTACAGTAGAGGTATAGTTACAGTACTGCCAACAAGATATGGAATGATAGGTTCACCCAGAGGAGTCAGTTGAGGATACACAACAGTGAGAATAGTGAAGGCTGCTACTTCAGCCCAAAGTACAAACAACAGAATTAGTGCATACAGATTTCTTGATGGCATTCTTTTAGCATAACTAAACAGAAGAAAGCCCATCATTATGGATAACGACCCAACTCCAATTCGAATGATAGAAACAGCTAGTATATTGGTTTGATCAAGAATGAAAATTGGGTTCGCCGCTTCGATTGAGATGGTGATTGTGAATGGTAGATAGGTGAGAACTGCCAGCGCCAGCACAAGTAGGTATGATGTAAGACGAGAGAATCCGATATGCCTGAGAAAGGGGACACAAATGGAGATTGTGACAAGGAAGAATGATGCAATCTGGAGAGTTTCAGCATATACCCACAACATTGGTGCGAGAAGCACTTCAGCTATCAATAGGCTGATTGCAATAGCCATCAAAATGCAAGCGCTTGCGAAGTATCCAGCATCAATAGAGATCTCTGAGTATCTATTTTTCAAGAGACGATAAATAACTACAAACAATATTAAAATCCCGGACAAAGCTGTTGAAATGCCTAGAGAAATCAACATGTCCTGTGTCAATGAAGGGATAATGAAGAACCACATGAAACCGTAAATTGCTGCCGGAAGAAGAAGACAGGCCAGAGCAATTACAGTTGCACGATATGTTGAAGCAATTTTTCCTTCTCGTGGTCTATCAAGCATCAGAGCTATAAGCACAAATACACCCATGACTGCGTACTCAAAAATATCAGCGACGATGGTAGGCAAATCCTTCACAACTGGAGTTTCAATGAAGTCCGACAAGTAGCTGATACCGCTACCGATATTCACCAGGATGGGAAATAGTAATGCAGACACAAAAGCTGCCAATGATAATGATGGTTTCCTGCGAAATTTGAGAACAGCGATGGCAGCAGGGATTGCTGCCCAATAAGAGAGAAGAGAATGTACACTGACGCGTGAGTTGGTGGTCATGGACACTAATCTTGCGACTTCGATAGCTATCATTGCAGCGAACACTGAAAGAGTAACAAAAATGACAATCTTTGCAAGTGTACGCACCTGATAATTCTTCATGCATCTTCACTTTAGGGATTCTCCAGTTAATCATCTAGTGAAAAGGATATCTTGCGTATTATGAGAAAATAGGAAAGTCATAGATACGAGATTTCAGTGTTTTTGGACGTCTCATTTCGAAATTTATAAAACTTAATTCCATATCAAACATTTCTATTGGTTGATCAACCGCCGATATTGCTCGATGCTCAATCTAATAAGCAGGAAACTATTGTAAATCTCTCAGTGGAGATAATGCTCGCCGAGCTAGAGAAGAAACTAATCACTGTTGTTGACAAGGTCATCCCCAGTGTTGTCAGCGTTACAACTACGATGATGGCTAGAGACCAACTTTCCAGAGCAGTGCCAGTTCAAGGTCAAGGATCAGGCGTAATACTAACTGCTGATGGCTTCATTGTAACTAACGCTCATGTCGTTGATGGAGTTAGGGATGTAGGTGTAACCCTAAATGATGGACGTGCCTTCAAAGCAGTTGTTGTGGGAGAATCCAAAGTTCGGGATCTTGCAGTTCTGAAGATAGAGGTTGAGAACTTGATTCCGATTGAAATGGGAGAGTCCAGCACCTTGCAGGTTGGACAGATTGCAGTGGCAATTGGAAATCCCCTAGGCCTAGGAAGCTCCGTCACATTTGGCATGGTCAGCGCGGTGGAAAGGACAATCCAAGGCGGAGGAACATTCCTTGAGGGTCTCATCCAGACTTCTGCTCAGATTAATCCCGGTAACTCTGGTGGTGCACTTGTAGACACTGAAGGCAAGCTCATCGGAGTACCTACAGCTATGATTCCATGGAGTCAAGGAATTGGTTTCGCAATTGCTGTGGACTGGGTGAAGCGTGCCTTTGCCGAGTTGGTGGAAACAGGAACACTTCAAAGTCCTTGGCTTGGAGTGATGGGAGTAACACTCAATCCAGGAGTGGCATCACATTATAGACTATCAACAGACAAGGGCGCTTTGCTGGTCCAGGTACCACGAGGACCCTCCTCACAAGCAGGCCTCAAAGCAGGCGACGTTATCCAAGCAATTGATGACGAGGAAATAATGGGGATGGAGGACCTTAGGAAAAGGATTCTTGTAAAACGTACAGGGGATAAAGTTCGTATTAGGTTCCTTAGGCGTAATGACATTTTTGAGGTTTATGTCACGCTAGGAGCTGCCCCCTAGCCCCCATCACAGGACCCCAACAACGAGAATCACACCGAGTATTGCAATGACAATCCCGAGAAGGGCAAGTCTTGTTGGACGTTCCTTCAATATAACAATAGAAACAGGTACAGCAAAGAGTGGAGATGTAGAACCGACGACTGATCCCATTGCAGCTCCAATATACTTCACCATAGCCACGTAAAGAACCGAGCCCAAAGCCATACCAAAGAATCCAGCTAATGCAACAATCTTTGTAGCTCGCCATGTTGGTCTTGGCATCCCCACATGACTAGCAAGGATATAGATGGGGATGAATTCTATAGAACCAATGAGAATTCTCACGAAGTTGGCGTCAATTGGGTCTACTCCTGTCACTCCCAAGTCCAGGAGAACTGTTCCCACTGAGTAGCAGATCATTGTGAAGAGCGCCATGAATATGCCAGTAAGGTCGAAACGTGAGTTTCCATCCTCATCCTGCCCCCCATTTTGCTCACGTGATATTAGGATGATGCCAACAACCGCAATCACTGTGCCAAGGAATCGTATTGGGGAAATCTCATCATCAAGAAACAGAATTGCAAGGATATACGTAAGGACAGGGAATGACATCGCAATTGGAAAGGCGTATGAAACCCCGATTCTCTCTTGACTCATGAAGAGAATTGTGTCACCAGCTACAGCTCCAAGCGAAACCGAGAGTGCCAGATAAATAATGGATTCAACAGGTACCGAGTATACAGTAGGACGCCATGGGAGAGTGACAAGGAGAACCATGAGTCCGAACGCAACCCACATCTTGATCGATCCGATGGCCAAGGGACGTATCTCGTCGCTCTGTGAGCGATAGACAACCACAGAAATCGCCCACATGAATGCCGCGAGGAAACCAAGAAACGTCCCAAGTATAACATCCGGAGTGAGCTGCATGAATTTGGGGCGCCTAATGCATCCTAAGATACTATCGGTAGCTCAACTGCCTTAATGCCATTCCAAAGGCGAAAATCATTCCTTGCCAAGCACAGCCTTCGCGAGCTTTAGACCTGGCTCTACAATCACATGTTGAAGAATAGCTCGAAGGTGTTCATTTCGTCTAGCTCTTCGCGCAATTGGCGGAGAAACTACGTAGTAGGTTTGAATTGCAATACGGCCGAGCAGTCTATTTGAGAGCCAGTAGTCACGGAATGTTCTCAGGAGATTAATTTTCAGATGAAGCGGAGTACCAAAGACAGCTGTTGCTATGAAGCACTCGGACTCGTGTTCTCTGCAATATACTTCATCGTCCTCTACTCTCTTCCTGTGCTTCTCACAAAGGTAGACGGGTTTCTTGCAGACAACACATTCTCCGATGGCATTTGTCCCCTCAGGGAGAGGGAAGCCACATCTGTCGCACACAACATGAGTGATGGCGTCAGACAAGCTGGCTCCACATTTCGAGCACTCAATCTCTTCTATATCATTCATAGCGCTGCAATATCTACATTCAACTCTCCTTGGCATGCTTAATCCCTCATTCTAGATACGCGTTTAATGAAACCCTTCATAATTTGATTATCAGATGTGCTGATAAAAGGATTGCTTGAACTCTCAATACACGAATGGTTTTGCGTGCGAAGTTATTAATGGAAGCGTCCTAATTCATCTTGCCACCACAGGACTTCTTTCTGCTCCAGCAGAGATTCGACTTCCGTGGGAATTCGATGGTATTCGGGGATGCAAATGGAGGACAAAGGATTCGAGAGAGCGAGCCTTTGGGCAGATAGGATACAGCTTTTCGCATTCATCGCTGTCCTACTGATAGTGTCCGCCGCAGTATGGCTTGCCTCATTTTTCCTGATACAGCCCTTTGCTCAAAATAGCCTGGTTCAGATGCTGGTAGCTTCTTCTATCAGCCTTGCACTTGCAGGATTCATACTGAGCTGGAGGAC
>JBHLQK010000072.1:0-13222 GCA_048884925.1 Candidatus Thorarchaeota archaeon | reverse complement strand
AGCTCTACTGGAAATTCTCCACCAGTTTCACCCATGTCAAAGCTGACTATGCGACTAGCCGGCTGACGATGTATGTACTTCTTGCGAACGAATGGAGGGCGATCTGCCTCTCGATAACAATGACCAGGACGTTTAGCCATGATGATTCACCTATCGAATATGGTCTTGAGTGGTTGGACTCATCGTCACGCCTTGAAGTTCGAATAAAAGGATTATGGCCGAGGAATAGGAGTTTAAACACTGGATTCACAGCATGTCAGTCACACTTGCAGGTCTCTCACGTGCTCGCGCAGCGCAAATCTCCCACGATTATTTTTTGCTCCATCTTTGAAGTATTTCCGTTTGAGCTCTCTTCAATTCATCGTAAGCTATGCCCAAAGGAATCAGAATTAACGCTAAGAGAAAGACAATTCCTAGAATTCCTTCCACTGATTCAGGCACTAAGGTTGCGATTGCAATTACACAAAACATCCCATAGATGTAGACCCATACATCGGCACCAACTTTCTGTGGGAGATAAAGAACGTCTGCTGGCTGAATATGTAGTTCTTCTTTATGCTGAACTAGCCTTAGCCATCTGTTTCTAACTGTGAGATTACCATATCCTGAACTCAATACGACTACAAGAAATGGAAGAAACCCCTTTGCTAGAGATAGCCAACCAGAGTACTCACTGGGCACAAAAGGGCTTAGGAACCACATCCCCACGACAACTGGGAACGCGGTGAATAGCTGAAAAGCCACAACGATGATCCAGAGTCTTAGGTCAATTGCCATCTTGATTCTAGCAATCTTGTAACTTACCCAGACAAAGATTGTAACAAGAATGTTGAATCCATTCAGCATTGCTGAAACAGTTGGTAAGCCGGGGTTCAATAGTATCTGCAGGATAACAAGTATCACTCCAAGAAGTAGGGAAACAAGCTCCACGCTCTGGTCTAGAACTTCAAGTTGGTTTCGGTCTACGACATCTAAAAGTTGCTTCCTGAAGTCCTGGATAGTTATCTGCTCATCGGACGGCTCCAGTATGAAGTCCCTCCTTCAATTTTGTAATTGGCTATTTATGTGAATAAATCTTAGCAGGACGAGTTCACTTGTAGAAACAGTTTGAAAGATGAAAATTGCCAGATATTGAGCCTGTCACTTGCACATTCAATCCTAATTTGCAAAGATTGTACGAGAATAAAATGCCCCGTCACACTGGAAGTATGAGAGAGAACCATCCAAGTGGGACTAGTGGCTTGGACTGCGTTCCCACATTCGTGGATGCGTTCTCGATGATCGGCGTCTCAAATAACCGGAGTGCAGACTCAGTCCTGCCTCCGCCATTGGGTGTTTCTTGCCACGAAGCTCGGCTACAACCTGCAATCTGAATGCCTTTGAATTATTAGGGCGGACCTATTTTCAAATGGAGGACCTATCGATTACCTCTAGTTTGAAGACAACAGGTCTGATTCCATCAGTACAACATGTTATGTAGGAATTATCGGCTTTCATCCACTTCCATATTTTGCCAGTCTTGCCCACATAATTATCAAAGCTTCCTCCTTGCATAAGGGTCAAGAGAAATCTATGAATGTCATGCCAAGCAAAGCTACATGGGAAGTTGTCAGGTTTGGCTGTCGGGCTCTCTGTTATGAATTCTTGACCATCTTCGAATTCCCCACATTTACCCGTCTTTGTCTGCAGGTATTCTTCTGCAAGGTCTTTGTGGAAAGTTCGTTTCAGTACCGTAATCTTACATCTCACCATTTTGTTCACTCTATTAGTAAATCTCATCGGAATAGCAGCAAATGCTAGAAATGCTTTCAAAAACAGTATACCTGTCGACCTCTTGTTAAGAGATACGGATAGAGCAGGCACATTCATGCTGAGTGGCGGCTGAATTCAACAATTGACATATGCTATCGGAGTAGAAGATACCCGATTACCCCAAGGAGAATAAGAGTCATCAAGACTCCAATAAACACCCTGCCGGTCTTGTTGAAAGTCATTAGTGATGCCCCGATAGAAATGGCAGCAAGGATCACCTGAACTTCAAACCAAGAAAGAATGAAAGGGGGCTGCATCTCTGGAGGAATTATATCGATGTTGGCGAGTATGAGGAGCAATATCAGATTTCCAACGAAAGCGAAGCGTGCCGGTCCAGCAATTCTATATTTCCAGTACTGCACATCTCTGGTTCGAATGTAATGAGTGAGGTTTTGAAATCTCGCCTTAATTCTCTCTAGCACTTTGGTACCCAGTAACACTAGGTCTGATGATTTTTGTCAGTTGCAGTCTGTTCTTTGGATGGGATGGAATAAGAAAGACACAGTTGCTGGCATATTGAAACAAGTTGCTCATCTGAAAATCCAGTGAATAGAATGTGATGAGTAGTTGCCCATCTTCTCAACCCAATTGAAACTCATGGTCTTGATTCGCTCGGCCTAAGGTAACGCCAAGGGGTTCGAATAAAGGAGTATGGACCAAGAACAGCAGATTTGTACGAGAATAAAATGGCCTACCAGAGAAGAATAATGAGAGAGAACCATCCAAGTGGGACTAGTGGCCTGGACCGCGTTCCCACATTGGTGGATGAGTTCTCGATGATCGGCGTCTCAAATAATCGGAGGCGGGCTCAGTCCTGCCTCCACCATCGGGTGTGCACAATGAAGACAAAGATGAATCCCTCTCAGAAAGGGAAGTCCCTTTTACTCACATTTCATGAGGGATTCTCAACATACACAATCGTTGTTCCCATGCCATACGCAGTGAGGTTCTTCGCGGATGGACTCACATCAGCACTGGGCCTGCTCACCCAAAAGAACGAGTTGCAGGAGAAGCTTAGCGAAGCAGAGGGACAAAAGGCAGAGATACAAGAGGGAATTCGCCAAGCAGTGAGTCTTTTCGAGCAGTTCCTAGACAAGACCGGAAGGTAGGAGTGTCATCAAATTGAGCTATGCATAAAAATGGCACTTATGAGAAGTCTAGGTCGCATTAGACTCCTGCAAACTAAAAGAAGAGTCTGATTTGGATTGATTGAAATGCAAACTTCTTCTCGATATTAGGGTGTTAGAGAAATGGATGAAGGCACTGGCTCATGACTATCACACTCACCTATACAAATGATTACGGAGACCGCTGCAGTAGATCATTTGAGAGAGATGTCGAAACGATCAAGCTATTTTCAAAACACATCGAACACATAGACCTCGCTCCATTAACCTCATGTCCCTCCCTAGCGCTAATTGACCTCGGTCAAAATCAAATCAGGGATATTGATCTCCAACCACTCAGCTCCTGTTTGAGTCTGGAGAAACTCAACCTCAATACCAATCTCCTTCAAAGCATTGATCTCACTCCGCTCAGTTCCTGCTCGAGTCTAAAGACCCTCACACTAGCACAGAACGAATTTAAACAGATTGACCTATCGCCGCTCAGCTCTTGTCTGCATCTTGAACATCTTGAGCTTGGCGTCAACTACCTCAGAAGTGTCGACCTCACTCCCCTTCTCTCATGTTCTAAACTGCGATCACTTAGTCTTGCCTACAACAGAATCAAGAAGGTCGATGTGACTGCCCTTTGCACCAAGCCAAGGTTATTATTTCAACGTCAGAAACCAAAGAACGCAATCGTGTACTCTTGGCTCCCAAGATTGTTCTTGGGTGAATTGGCGTCCTATGACCGACCAGCAACTCAGTACTCATGGACCTTTGTTCATCAGGTTGCTCGAAACTCTTGGAATGATAGAAGGGTCCAGCAAGATATGCTCTTGTCCGTGGGACTCGGGAGGTATGGTTTTATCGACCGCGATCTCTCTAGTCTATTCTCAGAGATACCTCCTGATATGAATCTGGAAATGGCTCAGGGACGAGTGCTACCAGCGGTTCTCGAAGCAATTGCAGAGTCTTCTGAAACAGGAGGGTCAACTACAGGTCTGCATCTAGAGGATTTTCCTCAAGACGACCTTGAGATAATGAAGTATACACCTGGAATCCTCGAAGCAAGAAGAGCAGAGATTGAGCGGGTTGGAGTGGGTGTCAGTGAACTCGAGGATGTTGACCTGCGAGAGCTCTGGCTTACAGCCTATGGCTACGAGGTTTTAGGCGCGTTGGATATGCGTCTTGCAACCGATGAGCACGGGCTTGAACGGGTCAAACGTGCTTTCGCTGAGCTCGGACTTGAACTAAAGATTGGCGAGAACTCGACCTCAGGGGTGAAGATGAGCGAAGAGCTGAAGCAGGCTATTTGGTGGATTGTGAAGAACAGGGGCAGATTATGGAGTGATATTGGAGAGCAAGAAAAAGGCGGGAAAGTGTAATTGTGGAGTCCGAAGTAGATGTTACCATCATTGGAGAAGGACCAGCAGGTCTAGCCGCTGCAAAGAACTTTGCTGATTCAGACGTCAGTCTGCCTTGGCCGTATCAACCAATGCAGAAATGGAATGAGTCCTCCGAATCGGACTAATTGATGGTAGAACCAACAGCGTAACGAGTATGATAACAATTGATCTTCTCAAAAGTTACTCACCTGTAGAAAGGCTCAATGTCTATGTTCCCCTTGAAATTTAGTAAATTGAAAGGCTCAGTACGTTTAGTAGTCAATCGCATCAATCACCCTCCAATCTAGCAAATACGATGAATATCGACAGACATGCTATATTTCAGTTTCTTTCTTTAAACTTCTTATTTCTCTTCGAGTATAACAATTACCTTTAGCACTAGAGTTGATTGTTCACAGCATTGTACCTACCGGCTTCATACTGACATTTCTTTCTCTCTTCACCATAAGCTTCAAGGGCTTTCTCCCTCAGCATTGGGTGAGATAAGAGTTTTTGAAGAGAAGATTGAGAACTCTTAGAAGATTGCTATTGTTGAGGATTTGGATTGAGGGGGGGTGAAGGGTGATGCGATACTGTCGTTATTGGCGTGATATTGCCCACAGTCAGCAGAGGAAAAGACCAACCGAATAAAGTTTCCAGTGTACAGTTTCTTCTACAGGAGTCTGACTCTTGTAGAATACTGTTCCAAGGCCTCAGGTATATCTTTCCCGAGTTCATGGTGCGACACGAGTTCAACATTATCATCTATGAAGAGATGACTCAGGTTCTTACATGAAACTAGGGGTGTGATGTCGATTGGACCCAATGGATTCTTGTGAATCTCCAATAGGTAGAGAGTGTCTTTTCCTGCAAGGGAGGAGAGGTCAACACTATGTAGACTGTTTCCCTTCAGGCTAATCTCTTTGATGGCTGTCGAACTATGAAGGACAGAGAGGTCAATCATGGATATCTTGTTGTTACGTAATGAAATCCGTTTCAGACATGTCATATCAAGGGGGGAGAGGTCGATCTCTCTGATCATATTGCTATCCAAATCAAGACTCTCTAGACCGGCGATTGAAAGAGGGGAGAGGTCAATAGTTTCAAGTTCCAGCCGGCTCAAGTCGAGTTCTTTCAAACTCTTTTTGGCAATCGGTTTCAGGTCCAGTTCGTGAACAGGACTGTTGCCCAGTGTGAAGCTCTCAAGTGAATCGCATCCTGCCAAGGGCTCGATGTCCACCTTTGACAGCTTCTTCTGACTCGAGATCTCGAACAGTCTTAGGTGTCTACAGTACTTCAGTGGTGTCAGGTCAATCGATTCTAGAATGCCCTCGTAGAGGGCACCTGATATGGCGAACAGCTCAAGACCTGTCAATGATGCGATGGTCGACAGGTCAATTGTGTCTACATCTGCAAGGTCAAATAAAAGAAGCTCCTTGAGATTGGGCACATGTTCAAGCGGCGAGAGGTCAACCGGTCCGCGCTCTGCACTGGAGTACCTTATCACCTTGTTTAGAGAGGCGTCGTGGAAAGCAAAGCATATCTTCATCATGTCTATGGCATGGCTGTTTAGGTCACTCGAGAACCTTTCCAAGGCGAAATGAATGTCCTCGACGGATGAGTAATTCACCTCGAGGAACTTCTTTCCCGGTGAAGTCCTAACTTTGAAGGACGTGTCGTTCACCTTCGACTGTTTCTACATCAGTGAACAGAACATGATCAAGAGCTGGCATCCCAAATGCTGATGGTTTGAACGGCCCCGGATCCAGCACAACATCATCCAGCGTCAGACTGTGAACGCCAATCAATGACGGTGAGGATATGGCGCTTGCAGCACGGAGGCCAGCTGTCTTGACATCAATCTCTCCGTCCCAGGTCCAGCTGATGACATCTAGCCCTCCCCTGAAGAAGGTCTGAAGGTACCACTCAACACCACCAACATCAATGGCGTCAGTGCGGTTCATCAAGGACAGAATCTCGAGACAGTCTGCAGTGGTGTGGATGTCCGAGGTGTCATCGTCTAGCTCGGGTGAAAACCCACCATTATAGGTCTGTAGATAGGAAACGTGTAGTGCTATCTCGCCATATACGGTATCGAACTGCAACATATGGTCGGTATCCAGGGCAGGGTTGTTGTGCGCGGCATGCTCTACGTACGCCTGTATCAGATGCAGCCCGTCCAAGGTCGACTGCAACGTTGACTCCTGTCCTGGGTACTCTGCAAACCCCTTCCCGTCAAAGTACTGCATCATGTACTCGTACAGGGTGGTCTGTTGCGGCGATCCGTTATCATTATCATTGATTGCGGCCGCGAATTGCATGCTCGTTGTGAACATAAAAAGAAACGTGAAAGTAAACAACATAGTGTTTACTCTCTTCCAATTAGCCTTCATATGAAAGCCTCCCCTAATGCGCGTGTAAAGCCTATATCCCCAATCAGGCTGTCCGACCATATGATCGGAAACGTCCCTAGATGTGGACATGGGTTCCTAATGAAACCTTTGGCTAATTGTCACTTCGTCACAATACGCTTTGACAGATTTTGAAGTCCAGGAGGGGCTGAATCAAAGGGTTTAGCTGTTAGCCGTAGATTGTCATCCACCTCGAGAATCTCCAGGGCCTTGCATGAGAAGAGCGGTGATACATCTAGTTCACTGATTGGATTCCCATGGAGTGTCACAGCCTCCAGTCCACTATGTCCCTCTAGGGGGGACAGGTCAATCTCTTCAATCTCGTTATTGTCCATCGCTAGCTCTCTGACGTTGCAAGTCCTCAGAGGCTGCAGATCCAAGTATGAGATGCAGTTCTTCCTCAGGCTCAGTTCACTGATATACGTCACTCTGCTCAATGGTGAGAGGTCAACCTCGGTAAGAAGGTTCTCAGAAATCAATAGGATAGGAATTCTTGTACTTGATAGCGACGAGAGATCTATATGCTCAATCCTGTTGCCATAAAGACCAAGCGCTTCAAGTTGAGAGAAGCTGTGCAATACAGACAGGTCTATGTTTCTCAATCTATTATTATTCAGGTTTAGAGCCTTTACCTTCAAGCATGGCTCAAGTGGCGATAGTTCGATACTGCTGATAGATGTGTTTCGGACGCGTATCTCTTCCAGTCCTGAGCAACTAGATAGCGGGTGAAGGTCGATTGATTGGATCTTCGTACCCCAAATAGAGATGCTCTCAAGGGTCTTCACCCTCTCAAGAGGAGCCAAGTCTATCGACTCGAGAGTATTGGAACCGATTATCAGGTGTTTCAGACTCGAACAGGACGCCAGTGGGTCCAGGTCAACTGTCGTGAGGCCAAGCTCATATACTGACAATAGCTCAAGTCTTGGTAGGAACCTGATGATTGAGAGATCCAGGTCCTCCTTAGACAGGATCTCGTAGGGACTCCCGATCAGGAGGTGTGTCACATCTCCATGACTCTGCATGTTCTCAAGTTGGTCAAGGTTGTGACCACGTATCCACAGTTCAGTCTTCTCCATTGTTCTCGGGTTTCCTCAACTTTTCTAGAGTCCATTCCCTTGTCTGTTTCCATTCTCTTCACTGCGTTCTCATTATAAATCATGAGTCGGGTATTCTAGAAAGCATGTTTCCTATGAGAATAAAACACCTCATCAGACTGGAACTATGAGAGAGAACCAGCCAAGTGGGACTAGTGGCTTGGACCGCATTCCTACATGGATGGATGCGTTCTCGATGATGGGCGTTTCAAATAAGCGGAGTAGCCAAGCAAGCAAGACCATTCTCATATGCATCGCAATTGTTCATTCATTTGATTCTTCCCACCAATACTCTGACTGATCTTTTTCAATCCAAAGCTCATCTTCAGGAGGTGGGGCGATTCTTGTTAGTAGGAACCCTACGAGAACAAGAAGGGGGACTGGAATAGGTAGAGGCAGTGAAGACCATCCCCCATAGACCGAAATCACTGGCAAGAATTGAACTAAGAAGACTGCAGGCACCTGTAGCTCAGTGGCAATGGCAATGACGGCCACCCTCTTGAGGGAAGTCTTACTACGGTAAAGGCGATAGATCATCCATACAAACACGATGCGGAAGAATGTGAAAGGCAAGGAAGCAATCAGACTAGAGATATCAAATAAGAAGTTTCCAAACACACCCATGGGTGCAGAGAAATATATCCAAGCCATGGCGGCAACTGTGAAATCCTGTTCTGAATAGAACACAATCATAACAGGTCCGAAGAGGGCGACTATTCCTGTGATGGCACCAACAGTCAGAGGTGAGATCTTCTTAGCACCAGTAGCCTTCTTCATCATTAATCAGACCATTACTAAGATGATTATGAGAACAGTTGCATATCAATGGCGCAGGTTTTCTGTAAGATGAAGAATGTTGTAGCTTGGCCTGTCACCCACTCGCGCGATGCATATCTCATGCAACAACAAGCCACCGATATTCATGATTTCCCATTTCGTGAAGCTAAAATGAATATCACAACGCCTCCAAGATTCATCAGGGCTTTCACAAAGAATGGTACTGCACTCCCTAGCAGCAGAGCATAGGAGATGATAGCAGGTCCAGCCATACTGGCCAGCGAAACAGTTGTATTGAAAGCGCCCAGAATTGAAGTGCGTTTCTCCTTTGTGTATCTCTGAGCAATGACAATCGGAGGAACCGAGATATCCACCATGTCAAGCCCAGCCCATATAGAGTAGAAGAACAGGACCTCAAGAGAACTCGATGCAAAAGGGAACACGGTCACTGTCAAGGCTAGAAAAGACCATCCTCCTGCAATAGCTGCAACGGACCCTATTCGATCAACTAGTCCTCCTGACACGAAAGCTGAGAAAGCGATGACTAGAGTTGAGATAGAAATCATCAGTCCATAGAGCTCCAGCTCTGACCTTCCAAGGAACAAGGGTACATACCAAGAGAGACCACTGCTTGAGATCCCATCAAGTGCGAATGCAAACACGAGAAGGATGAGGAACCAGTCATATGATAGACCTCTGCCACTCGCAGAAGGTGGAGATTGGTCCTGTTCTGTCCCCGCAAATGTTTCCCTCAGAGTGATTATATACAGGAGTAGAACGACGAAGAGCCCCATGAAGCCTAGAACAAGGCCAAACCAGAACTGGTTGTTTGCATAAAGTACAGTTCCGACCAGAATTAAAATTGCTGGAGGAATTGACGGCAGGACTCTAGTAGCTAGCATATATGACAAACCACGCCTCTTCTCCGGACTACTCTCGATTAGCAGCATAGATGAGGCAGGTCGAGCAAAGCCACTTCCAAACATCATCCATGCATACCCCACTATTGCAATCACCCCCATCAGGAAGGACGAAGATGCGGCATACCATAATGAACTGAGAATAATAAGAGGGCCACTTGCGTAGATTGCAAACCCTAGACTGATGATGGGCTTTCTTCCTTTCTTGTCAGATAGGTTGCCTCCAGCTAATGAAGCGAGTGCACGAACAACAGCAAAGATTGTGAAGAATAGGCCTATCTGAAACGTATCGAATCCCACATCAGCAAAGAAGTAGGGCATGAACATGATCCACATTGAGTTAGCTGATGTCACAATGGTGTTGCCAGCTGACAAAACACTCACATTCCGCCGGACAGCCAACAGTTCTTCTCCCAGAATCACCCACGCCCTTCAAACATGAGGAGATGCCGCTATTTGTGCCTTCTTGACCGTCAAGGCAAGATATTGATTCAGAGAAGGAAATTAGCCAGCTTGCGGGCCTGTCACGCGCTCGCGCAGACCATTCTAGTAGTATATTACGTCTACCTTCCCCTTTTCAAAATGAGCTGCTATCACCAATACGAAGCCTATGAAGAATATCAGTGTGATGATGCCGCCCAACGGAATCATGAATGGATAGATTGTCCAGACTGGTTCTCCATAGGCATCTGGCACAGATTGTAAAAGAAGGAAAGCCATTGTAATCCAGAAGAAGGTTCCAACTGCACTAGTCAGGATTATTGACCAGCCAGTTTTTCCAATTCGAAATCAATCCTCTTCAATACTATAGATTGACTTCCCATAAGTGTGCTAAGTGGAAAACACTCCTTGGCATAGTGCTATTAGGTTGTACACCCATACGGATAGTGTCTAGAGCTCCGCAGGGAGTTGTGAAAATGGTTGAAACAGAGGAGCCAGCCATCGATGAGGGATGGGAACCTCCCAAACGTATGTGCTACGATCTACTCTATGTATACCTCGCTCTCACGTTCGTCCTCATACTACTCCAAATATTAAACCAAATGGTGGGAGACTTCCTCAGGGAGTATGTTCTGATACTTACGATTGGTATACTCCTATTCCTGTTATTATTTACTCTCTATTATGTGAGCGTCAACCCACCAATTAGATCTTTAGAAGATGTGGAAAGCCATGACATATATGCTCAGATGAGGAATTGCATACAAGCCTAGGTGCGAGGTTGTGGTGGCAAAGGCTTGAGATATCGATTAACAGTAATACTACTCGTCTCATGCATGCTTCTTAAATCGGGAGTGTTTGCAGCTCCATTATCGACAGAAGTCAATGATAGATATTACGCAGTAATTGATAGCACCCCATTAAACCTGAATGACACCTTTTCGATTGATGTTCTTGCGTATTCGACTTTTATTGGCGGGTCTGATAAGGACAGATCGTACCATCTGGCCCTTGATGCCGCTGGCAACATCTATGTTGGAGGGACGACCTCCTCTAGCGATTTTCCCGCAACAGATAGCTATGACTATACATGGAACGGTGGATCTAGTGATTGCTTTGTAGTGAAGATTAACACCACTGGCGATGTGGTCTATTCAACGTTCATCGGAGGGTCCGATGATGACATAACTGGCGGGATAGGGGTAGACTCTGCAGGGTGTGTCTATCTTGCTGGTTTAACGGCATCAGCAAATTTCCCAACCGTGGACGCCTTTGATGACACACTTGAACAGACGGACGGCTTTGTGTGCAAGCTCAATGCGGCTGGTGATGATCTGGAATATTCCACGTTTCTTGGCGGCTCGCTTGGAGACATGGTGCAGGGTCTAGCCGTGTCAAGTGACGGAGTTGTCTGTGTCGTGGGAATCACCGAGTCCTCTGATTTCCCCATAGTAAATGCGCTAGACAACACCCATAATGGGATGGATGACTGCTTTGTTACTAAGTTGAGCTCGACAGGCTCACTTGTCTTCTCAACGTTTGTTGGAGGCTCGGCATGGGACGATGCCTATGGAGTGGATATGGACGTTTTGGGCAATGCCTATGTTTGTGGTACAAGTCAGTCTACAGATTTTCCAACAGTTAGCGAATATGACGGCTCATTTGGCGGCGAGTGGGATGCAGTAGCATTCAAGATAAGCTCAGACGGGGGCACTCTTGAGTATTCGACGTACCTGGGTGGCTCTAGTTATGATGGAGCATTTTCGATAGCAGTAGATTCAGAGGGATATGCATGGATTGTGGGTGAAACGTATTCTGGTGACTATCCAGTATTCTATCCATTTCGACACACGATGGGCGGCTATGATGGCTTCTTGACCAAGCTAAATCCTACTGGTGATTCGCTGAGTTACTCAACCTACATTGGTGGCCGGGATTATGATATTGCGTGGGATGTTGCTGTGAATTCATGGGACGAGGCTTTTGTTATAGGGGGTACGCCATCAACGAACCTTCCGGTCTTCAATGCGTACGATGATACCTTCAATGGCGTCTATGATGTGTTTGTGATGAAGTTCGGTTCCTATGGCAAACCACTCTTCTTAACGTTCTTTGGGGGGAGCCAGTCTGATGGGCCTGGTGGCATCTGTGTCGACGACAATGGATACATCTATGCTTCTGGATGGACCTACTCCTCAGATTTCCCGTTGGTGAATGCCTCAGATGCGACTCAGAATGGCAATGAAGATGTCTTTGTGTTCAAACTCATGGACCTCTCAGATTCGGACCAAGACTCGCTCCCCGATTACTTCGAAATCGCCATAGGCACCAATCCCCACAATTTCGATAGCGATTTTGATTCCATGCCTGACGGGTGGGAGTACCAATACGATCTAAACCCGCTGGTTGACGACGCTAGCGGCGATGCCGATTCCGACGGGTTATCAAATCTGGATGAGTACCTGAACGGATGCTCTCCAAGGAGCCCCGATTCCGATTTCGATGCCATGCCGGACAAGTGGGAGGTTGATAACCATCTTGATCCTGCTCGTGATGACAGTATGGAGGACCTAGACGATGACTGGTTGACTAATATCTTAGAGTTCCAGATTGGTACACTGGCTTTTGATTGGGACTCTGATGATGATATGATGCCAGATGGGTGGGAGGTAGACTACGGCCTCGACCCACTTGTCGTAGATTCTCATGAAGACCCTGATGGAGACACCCTGACAAACATCAATGAGTATAATCACGGGACGTCGCCGATCAGCTCAGACACAGATCAGGACAGCATGCCTGATCCCTGGGAAATTCAATACGGCCTGAATCCCTTGGTCAACGACGCCATGGGAGACAGAGATGGTGATACTCTATTGAACTACGAAGAATATCTCGCTGAAACGTCGCCGAACCTAGCAGACACTGACGGCGATTCTATCCCTGATGCGTGGGAGATCAATAACGGATTCGATCCGAACGACCCGAGAGCCTCTCATGAAGAGCTTATGCTGTACAGACTCCCGGACCTCCTGCTGGGAGTAGTGGTCGGATTAGAGATTCCCGTGGTTCTTTTCCTCCTCGGAAGACGTTTTAGCGCTAGAAGACTCAAGAGGCAGTGAGGGTGATGCCACAATGGTGGCTGTTGGTGTATCTACCTCCATCTAGCAGGTGATAGACCCCATTCTCTGAGGGCCCGGTTGAGCTCTCCAATATGATAGTTGCTATGCCTCAGCAAGTACATGAGCTTCTCGAGTATTGAGCTAATCCAGTGGA
>JBHLQK010000071.1:0-13321 GCA_048884925.1 Candidatus Thorarchaeota archaeon | reverse complement strand
ATCAATATGGGCCGTATGTCTGGTATAAAGGTCCTAGACGAGTATGAGATTGAAGACCTTGGTATCGAATTCGGTGAAACCCCATCTGCAAAGATTGGTGAACTTCAAGAAGAGAAAATGTTCAACATAACTGTCACCGCTAAAATTCAGAAGGTCTTTCCACTGTCAACATTCTCGAGAGATGATGGCGAGGGGAAAGTCCTGAGATTGATTGTTGCAGACGAAACGGGTGAAACGGGATGCGTGTTCTGGGATAAAGATGCTGAAGAAATGGAAGATGCCAAAGTGGGCGAGGTCTTCAGACTTAGTGGAGCATACACCAAAAGAGGGCGCTACGGCAATATTGAGGTTCATGCAGGGAGATCAGCCCAGATTGAAAGAGATCTGAAAGTCAAGATTGATGCTGTGGAATCATCAGAGGAAACTACCTTATCACCAGTTGGCGAGAAACAGATTGCAGACATCACTCTAGAGATGCGTGATGTAGATGTAGAGGGCAAAGTCGTTCAGATATTTCCAATCAACACATTTGACAGGGATGGAAAAGAGGGCCGAGTACAGAACATAATCATTGCAGATGAATCTGCTCAGATCCGACTTACCTTTTGGAACGAGGATGTAGATAAAATAGAGGACCTCAAGGTAGATGATGTGGTCAGTGTTAGGCATGTCTATGCCAAGGAGGGGTATAGAGGCGGCGTGGAGATTCACATGGGCCGTGACGCTGAGATTACAATCAACCCGAAGGGATCGAAACTCGAAAAATTGGAGGTGTCGGCGGTTTCTCCATCAACACCTGAACCTATTGGCAAGAAGAACCTTGCAGACATCGGTGTTGATATGCGCGACGTTGATATTGAAGGTAAGGTTGTCAGAGTGTTTCCAATCAATATATTTGACAGAGACGGAGGAAAGGGGCAAGTCCAGAATGTTATCATAGCAGATGAAACGGCACAGATGCGGCTGACGTTCTGGAATGAAGATGTGGACAAAGTCAAGACCCTAAAGGAAGGGGATGTGATTGGTGTTAAGCATGTGTATGCCAAGGAAGGATTTAGGGGTGGAGTGGAGGTCCATGTTGGTCGAAGAGCTGAGATTCAGATTAATCCAAAAGGTTCCCGTCTGGAGCAACTGGAACTGACTGACCTTTCATCACAACCCAAGATGCAGCCTGCTGGCAGAGTGCTGATTGGTGATATAGACGGGAGTAGTGAGGGAAAGAGCGTCGAGGTCTGTGGAATTGTAGTGGGAATCTCCCAGAAAAGCCCAGTATATCCCGCTTGCCCAAGTTGTAGAAAGAAAGTAGAAGAGGCAGAGGGACGATTCACATGTGCCGTCTGTGGAGATGTGAAAGAACCTGAATACAGGATGTTGTACAAGATTACTGTCGATGACGGTTCAGGTTCTATAAGGACTACTCTTTTCGGAGAGGCTGGTGAGGCGCTGCTTCAAATGACTGCGGCAGATGCTCAGGAACTCATAAAGAAATCAGGGAATAGACTTGAACCCTTAGAACGAAATTCTGATAGAACTCTGGGAAGATACGTTGCAGTCCAGGGTCGTGTGTCCAAGTTCAAAGACTCTTTGGACATCACTGCAAGTGGCATCACATTCCCCGATCCTGTAGAAGAGAGTAGGCGTATGCGAGAAGCTATTAACGGACTAATGAGCTAAGGTCAATCAGCCCTTTGTTTCATTCTATGATGTTGCCTCGATAAGGGCATACATTCCCTCTAGAAACTTTTGTACATCATCCATATTGTTGTAAAGATAGAAGCTAGCTCTTGCGGTCCCCTTCATTGGGCTAATACCCACCTGATAATGGAAAGGATGAACACAGTGTGCACCTGAACGGATCATGACATTGAACTCGTCATTCAAGAACGCTGCCACATCATGAGCAGCTTCTACAGTGTCCACACTAAATGTCACAAGACCGGTCTTGATGTTGATATCATCAGTCCCCAAGATATTCACATGATTCAGAGCTTTTAGCTCCTTCAGGGCTTCTTCTAATAATGCACGCTCATGCCTTTCAATCGCATGCATCCCGATACTTTGGAGATACTCTGCAGCAGCACCTGCACCTATGGCGCCTGCATAGTTCTGAAGGCCTGCTTCGAACTTCTCGGGGGGTGGAAGATACTCGGGTATGATTTGACCGTTCTCGTAGCGCACATCTGCAACGGTATCACCGCCCACCAAGAACATGTCCATCTCATTGAGGTGTTCCAACTTGCCATAAAGAACTCCCATCCCAGTAGGACCACACATCTTGTGGACAGATATGGCAGAAAAATCCACATCCAGCTTCTGCACATCCAGTGGATGATGCGGAGCATACTGAGCATCGTCTGACATGACCAGAGCGTCACGGTCATGTGCAATCTCGATTATTTCCCTAAGCGGTGCCACAGTTCCAGTCACGTTTGATGAGTGTACCACTGAAACTAGTCGTGTCTTGTTGTCAATAATCCGTTTCCAGTCCTCAATGTCGAATGTGCCATCTCTCTTTGCTTCGACCACTTCTACCTTTAGTCCATCTCGTCGAGCGCGCTCAACAAAGGGCAATGACCCGCTATGATGTTCCAATGTTGTTGTCACGATTTTTCCATCATTTGGTATCTTTACAGACCCTGCAACGATATTGAGTGACTCCGTTGCGTTTCTCGTCCAGATACACTCCTCAGGTTCTGTTGCATTGAGAAATCTGGCAAACTTCTCTCTCGATGAGGTATATGCATTCGATGCCTCCTCACCAAACTTGTGTATACTGCGCCCTCCACAGGCAGGATACTGCTCGTAGTATTCATTCATGGCATTCACAACTTGTTTGGGCTTGAGTGCCATGCATGCACTGTCTAAGTAGACAATAGGACGTCCGTTGATCTTGCGGTTCAGAACTGGAAAATCATCTCTAACATCTAGCATAACATCAATCGTCCTACACCAATTTCCAGCGATAGCCTCCCTTGCCGAGCTTCTTTGTAATGAGGCCCTTGTCCACGAGCTGCCGAGCAGCGATAATGAACGTGTCCCCCCCAGCGCAGTCCTGACAGATATCGGACAGTTTCTCGTCGTGCGCAGCCTCTAGAATCTCAGATGTCGTGAGTGGCTCTATTGAGTTCTGCAGAATTCTTAGGACGCACTCTGCATTTCGTGAGAGGTCTGACATTGTGTTCAGCTGCGGGACAGCCGTGAATAAGAACGCTTTGCTTTCACCGCAATTTCGAGGCATCATAAGGCTTAAATGAATTCCAGTCGGGTGCAGCCCGCTCTACTTCTATTGGGCTCTTTCCCTATTTTGTGGGACATAGGTAGAGGTGAATCATATGGGAAGAAGACGAAGGCAAAAAGTACGACGGCGTCCTCAAAAGCGCATACCAGATGTATATCCATGTCCTGACTGTGGAAACACTTCGATTAAGATCGAGTTGTATCGCAACAATGGTTTTGCCAGTGTCAAGTGTGGTTCGTGCGAACTTGAAATGTCAATCGATGAGATCAATCCCTTGACAGAAGCTGTTGACATCTATGGCGCATTCATCGACAAATTCTACGAGAGTAGAAAGGCTGAGATTTCCTAGTACAAGGACCAATAATCAGCAATGGTTATAAGTGGACTAAATCCGAGAACGCGGGATTCCTATGCAGGCCATACTCATCGAGTCAATTGTGTTCCTTATCCTTGTAGCGATGGGTATTATAGCACTGATGATGATTCTAGCCTATTCCGTCTGGGGAGAAGAGGAAGACGAGTAGGCCAGAGTAGTAGTGGGGACTACTCATGATGAGTTCTGACGACCTGTTTCTTCGAGCTTTTGAGAACTCAGCAGGACATATGGCGAATCTAGACTCCGTTAGGTCTATTGTTGAAGGACTCATCGGTCATAGTCATTCTCTTGAGCGCATTATTCAGAGCCTTGAGCGCGAAATGGATGAGGCGGAGGTCACACTCCGAACAGATTTACGCATATTAATCAACGAAACGCGACATCTAGTGAGAAGGATGACCTCTGCATGAGTGCTTTCTCATACCTTAGTAGGAACATCATTGAGTTCCTAGCAACACACGGAATTACATCAGCCACTCCAATTCAAGAGAAGGCTATTCCAGTGATTATGAATGAGAAGCAAAATGCACTTCTTCTCTCTCCTACTGGAAGCGGAAAGACTGAGGCTGCGCTGTTACCACTGCTGAATCGGCTTCAGGAGCTGAAGAGCCAACGTGAACTCTTCGGGTTCTATATACTCTATATCACTCCTCTTAGAGCACTGAACCGTGATGTATTCAAGAGGATTGAAGATATGTGCGGGCATCTTGGACTGACTGTATCTGTACGTCATGGTGACACAACTCAATATGAACGCAGAAAGCAGGCCTTGAAGCCACCGAACTTGTTGATAACAACGCCAGAAACACTTCAAGCAATTCTTCCTGGAAAACGTCTGAGGTATCATCTAAAGACTGTCTTCGCGGTGGTTGTTGATGAGGTTCATGAGCTGGCTGACAGTAAGAGGGGGACTCAGCTTTGCCTCGGACTCGAGAGATTAGAGCATCTTGTTGGTGCTCCAATTCAACGTGTGGGACTCTCAGCTACAGTAGGCAATACTGGAGAGGTCGCTCGTCTTCTCGGTGGGTCTAATCGGATTGTGAGAACTATCTGGGCAGGGTATGATTCTCGAAAAATGGCCCTGAGAGTAGAGATGCCAATTCCAAATCAGCAACACAAGAAACTTGCAAGAAAACTGCTATATCCGCCACACTCAACAGCTCGCCTTGACAGAATTGTTGATTTGGTCAGTACACACGAATCAACCATAATCTTCACAAACACGCGTTCATTTGCTGAAACACTTGGGGCTAAGATGATGGCGATTAAGCCACCATACGAGTTCGATGTGCATCATGGTTCTCTTTCAAGGGACGTAAGGATTTCAGCGGAGGAGAAATTGAAGGATGGTGTTTCCAAGGCAATCATTGCCACTTCTAGCCTCGAGCTTGGAATAGATATAGGGCAGGCGGACCTTGTAATCCAGTACAGCAGCCCACGCGAGGTTTCGAGGGCATTACAGCGTACTGGTCGTGCAGGTCATGGGATTGGGAGGACTGCAGAAGGAGTCATTTTGGCAACCGCGAATCTGGATGACGTTACCGAGTCAGGTGTGATCCTCAGACGTGCTCTTATGAACAAGGTTGAGAGGGCAAAGATACCATCGATGCCATGGGATGTACTTTGCCATCAGATCTGTGGGCTTCTACTTGATATGCAGGAAATTGAGCATTCGGAACTCTTGAGTGTTCTTTCACGTGCTTTTCCCTATTATAGCCTGAAACCTGAGAACTTGGATCGTATTTTGGATTTTATGGTCGAAAGGAAGCTTGCTTCTTTAGAAAACGGTAAGGTCACTAGGAACAAAAGAACACGAGTATTCTACTATGAACATCTGAGCACTATTCCTGACGTGCGTAGAGTCAATGCGTTGGATATTGCCACTCGTTCGAGTATTGGTGTGTTGGATGAGGACTATGTAACACAGAGTGTTGAAACGGGGTCTGTCTTTGTGATTAGGGGTAGACCCTGGCAGGTCATCAGCATCGAGGAGGAGGAGGTACTATGTGCTCCTGTGACAGATATTGATACAGAAGCGCCCCGATGGATAGGGGAGATGATTCCAGTGCCATTCGAGGTGGCTACAGAAGTTGCAAAGGTCTGGAATGCAATAGCAGAAAGAAATGAGGATGAAAGCAAGGAATTACTGGGAAGAGAGTACAAATTAAGTGATGAAGCCCAGAATCACGTAGTTGAGAATGTAAAGAAGGCATTGTCTGAGTTAGGACGCTTAGCATCAGAGGAATCGTTCATAATAGAGGATTTCCGCACTGGGATAGTTCTTCATGCACCCCTGGGTACAAGGGCCAATGAAACACTTGGACTAGTCATAGCTGCGCTTCTGACTACACGCATGGGAGTAGACGTTGCTGTAGAGAGGGATCCATATCGTATCCTATTCACATCTAGTGTCAGAATCGAACCAGAACATGTAGCTGATGTTTTGAAAGACTATAACGGAGAACAGGCCTCCACGATTCTCAGAAAGACCGTCAGGACTACTCAGAATTTCACATCTCGATTCATACATGTCGGTAGAAGAATGGGTATCATCCGGCGTGATGCCAAGGCGAGGGAGATACCAGTCAAGCGATTAGTCAAAGCCTACGATGGTTCCCCGGTATTTGATGAAGCTATGAGAGAGGTCCTAGATGAGAAGCTGGATGAGAAACGTGTTATAGACATCTTTGAAAAAGGTAGTTCAGGTAAATTGGAAATAAGCATCGTCAGGACAGAGAGTCCTTCTCACTTTGCACGACTCATAGTTGAGGAAAAGACGCGATTCGAGGTTATAGGCGAAATCAGTGATGAAGAGGAGATACTTGCTATGATGGAGGACCGGCTTCTTGCGAAGCGTTTCAGACTTGTGTGCATGGCAAAGGGTGATTGGGACTCAACACGGACTGTATCAACAATGGAAGATGTTGTCGAGTGTCCTGTCTGTGGGTCTAAAATGATTGCAGTATTGCCTCCCACTGACAGGGAATTTACTAGGATTGTTGCAAAGCGGGTCGCTGGCAAACATCTTACGAAATCTGAAGAGAAAAAGTACAGAGCTGGAGGACTAATGGCAACCCTTGTATCGGATTATGGAAAGAGGGCATTACTAGTATTGGCAGGACGAGGCATTGGAGCCACTACTGCAGCAAGAATTCTGAAGCCAGGCCTCACAGACCGGCATTCACTCTTAAGGGAAATTGCTAGGGCAGAGATGGAGTATGCACGAACGCGCCCATTCTGGGGGGACTGAATTGAAAGCACCTCTTGTTGTCTTTGCCGGAAGGAGTAATGTTGGAAAGAGTAGTACGATTAGAGCACTGACAGGTAGAAAGGTAAGAATAGGCAAGAAGCCAGGAAGCACGCGATGGGAGCTTATGATTGACTTAGGTCCTGTGACGCTGGTAGATATTCCGGGATTTGGACATATGTCGGGAGTCAGCAAGACCGGGATTGAAGAGATGAAGACCACGATCGTACAAAAACTTGAGGGGTGGAGTGATTATCTTGCTCTCGCAGTCTTGATAGTTGATATCTCCCTTTTCAGAGAACTAGTAGAACGGTGGGAAAAACGTGGCGAGATTCCCATCGATGTGGAATTCTATACATTTCTGTCGGAAATTGCTCCACATGTGATTGTTGCGGCTAATAAAATAGACAAGCTAAAGAAACGTCAACAAGATGTAGAACTTGAGTATCTGATTGCCAAACTTAGAGAAGCCCTTCCAGAAGTGAAGCCAAATGTGATACCCATGTCAGCTCCTAAGAAACAAGGAATTCCAGATCTCAAACATGCTGTGGAAACAATTCTATTGCAGTCAGGACTGGAAACGCCCGATTGGTAGTCCTATCTGGTTTTCTTCAGGATGTAGAACGCTACTCCAACAACGAGTATTACTGATGAGATAATGAGCATTGGAGTGATTGCACTAGGAGCCTCCACGAATTCTTCTGATAGCCAGTCGAGCATGTTCATGAACAGACGTGAGTTATCTGCTGTATAGAACCATTGACTGTCTGAGCCCTCAATGTCAAGTGTACGCCCAGAGAACATTATAGTGGAACCCGACATGACTATTCTGGTCTTGTTATACTCGAAAGCTGACAACCAGGATGGGAAAGATCCGTTTATGGCAGAATATGAGAGGGGGTTCTCTGCGTATAGGGTCTGATTGAGATAGGTGTAGTTGCCCATATTCAAATCGTTAATCTTGTATTGTGCAAACGAGGTTTCATAGCTCTTTGCGATTGAACTGACCAAAGAGAGCGGTTTCAATGTGGCTGTCATAAGAACAACCTCATTGATATTCTTGAAAATGGGATGTGTTGAATCCCAAGTGCTGGAATCCATGCCGATGACCCAAGGGGCAGTTTCGTTCAATGTCTGGTTAAGGTCAAACATTGCATCACCCCTGTATCTATCATCATCTTCATCATATAGGACACTGAATCTTGGTCCAGTTATGTTCAATGAGTCAAGGAGTCTATTAATGGCAATTGTTTCTCCTAAGTCTTGAAGTTGCGAGTTGGCCCAATAGGTCGAGTTCTGACCTATAGATGGGTCGCCTAATAGTAGTAGAGAGCTGCCATTATTCATCATCTCATCTATAGCAGCTACTTCTGATGCTGTAAACGCATTACTCTGATCGGGGCTAGCGATTATCAATACATCAACATCGCTTAATGTATTGTTGCGGATTGGATCTTCGTTAATCTTGACAAGATATCTTGTAGACGCATTCACCATATCGAGTATAAGTTTGAGGCCTTCATCCTCGTCTGTGGCTGAGAACTGTGGTGAATGTTCCGCATCATAAAGAACAACAATTGGGTCTAGGTCAGCCTGAGCTTTCACTGTGACTTGAAAGCAGGATAGAAGAATCATTACTGCGATTATTGCTGAGATTGTACTTGATGCTCTTCTGAAACGTGGCATGACCGTATCCGACCTTTGGCTCAGTCAGCGTGGCAGATTCTGGGCAGTGTTAAAAAGTTATCCTCAGTTCGATGATTGTATCTTCAGGACTTAATCAGTTCGCCGGAGTTCTGTACTCATCTTGCGTCTTTCAGCATCGGTTGATTCGATTGATTTGTACTGGTCACGAATCTCAGCTATCTGTTGAGCCAGAAGATGGTAGCACATACTGATCTCTCGATCTATTACAACTGAATGATAGAAGCTTCGACACGTACAGAAGACTTGTGGAACGACTAGATATTCACGCCTTTGTCCGCGCACTATCCATTTTGAAGTTCCACTTGGCTGGAAGTTGTATTTGATGGCTCTACCCTCCTCTACTGCTCTTAGAGCACGAACGAACCTCTTGCCATACTTTTCACGGAAATACTCTATGTCAGTCTGGGTCAGTTCTTTCTTGGAGAGACGTTTGACTTCGTTGGGTGGGAGGGACATGACAATCAGAAGTCTATAGGCTCAGGTTAAAATGTTGTATTATGGACGTTTGCATGCAATGGAAACCGTCTTTGAAGACCGTGCATTGGTGATTCTAACTGACGACAAGACGTTTCTATTGATTGCTGACCTTCATCTTGGTTTCGAACATGAGTTTTACGAAACAAAGGGAATTTCATTCCCTTCTCAACATAATAGGATGTTAGACAGGGTTTCAGCACTTCTTGAGAAGTACTCGGTTTCAGAGATCTACATAATAGGAGATGTCAAGCACACAATTAGTGTGCATAGTCACTTTAATTGGAGCCTCATTCCAGATTTCATGTCAGCACTATCAGATCTTTCTCCAACCTATGTAATTCCCGGGAATCATGATGGGGATCTGCTTCCACTCTTGCCGCGGACCGTGACGATGGTTGATGTGCACGGGATTATGATTGGAGAAGAAAAGCAAGTCGGACTCGTACATGGACATGCCTGGCCAGCTCCGGACGTGCTTGACACTCATATTTTGGTGGCAGGACACAATCATCCTACAATCCGAAGTGTCAGGACTGTGGATGCTCCAGACTTAGGTAGACCTGACAGAAAACGCTACGCCGGAGTAATACCTGTCGTTCTAAAGTCGAGTCTATACAAGAACCGTGTACGTCAGGAGATAGGAGTTCCAGAAAATTCCGAAGATGGTACGGGGACATTAATCACATTGCCAAGCTTCAATGAGATGTTTGCAGGCCTACAAGTAAATTCTACGAAGACCGAATTTCATGGACCCATTTTTGAGAATCGGTGTGCAGACTTACTTGATTCGGAAGTCTACAGCATATCCGGGGTCTATCTTGGAACTGTCAAGGCACTTAGGGCGAAATCGTTAAATCCCTAGCAAGGAGGACTCCCTCCAGCATGGGTCGGTGGTCTAGCTTGGTATGATTCTTGGTTCGGATCCAAGGGATCGCGAGTTCGAATCTCGTCCGGCCCACCATTTCATTTCTTGAACATGCTTATGCAAGGGCATCAGATATTCCATGGAGCACTACAGCTGCGGAGCCTGCGGGGCCAATGTCCACCTTAGCATTTAGGCTGAAGCAATCTCCAAGGTCCATCTCCTTTCGAGAGAAAGAGCTGGTGCTACCTGAAAGAGCAATCACCATGCGCCCACCATCCTTGATTCTCTTCGCCAACCCACTGATATCTACTCGTTGTTTAACCAGCACTGGCGACGTGATAATAATTGGCTTTTCAACATCCAGCATTTCAAGGACGTCACGGAGGTCTGGCAAGACGGCAAAGCTTCCCTTCATCTTCATAGCAAGACGGTTCGCTTCAGGCACGCCGGTTTGAGCCGCAGATCCCTCAGCCTTGGATACTACAAAATTAGGGAATCCGAGTCCATAGACTACCTGAGCTGTTTCAATCACTTTGCTGACAGAATGCACGTTGTGAAGTATAACGAAGACGTTTTTCATGGTTTCATTCAAGGTGTTTTAGGACCTCCTCTGCGATGAGATGGGATATCAGAGGTGGGACGCTCTCGCCCACTTGATTGTATTGGCTGTCTGTTGGCCCATTGAACACAAATGAGTCGGGGTAGCTCATGAGCCTTGCGTGCTCTCTAACTGTGAGAAGTCTGTGCTCAAACGGGTGAATGTAGCGTGACAGGCCAATTATTGATGTGGCTATCTGATCAGGGCTTAGTCGAACCCAATTGGGTAGGCTCCTCTTCTTGCTAACTCGAAAACGTTTAGCACCATGCCGCCAACGAGTTCTCCTGATTTGTTTGAGCTTCTCCTCGGTCACAGAATGGCGTTCGTGATTTGGAAGTTCTCTGTCTGGTGAAAATAGAGCATCCTGGTCTAGCGGAGGTAGGTCTCCAATAGCTTCCATTACGCGGGGAGGGATTCCACGAGGGAGGCTCAGTTTCACATTGCTGATGAACAGTCGAAGACGCTTGGATGGATTACCATGTTGATGTGCTCTTATCAGGTTGAACCACACATTATCGATTCCAACTCTTTCCAATTCCCGACGTACTATCTCCTTACCTCCAGCCTTGATTAGAGCGGCCACATTTTCAATCACAAACACTTCAGGAGACAAGTCACCGATTATTCTGATTGTGTCAAGTACAAGACGTGCAGTGCCGGTTCCGTATATCCTCTCAGCAGCTGATGTGGCACTGTCTGGATTGGCCTGACTGAACTCCTCACATGGAGGAGAAGCGATAATGATGTCTGGAGTGCCTCCCAGTTCACGTTCCAATTCAATCGAGTGAAGACTTCCGATATTTCGCTGGATTGTCATAGCTTCGGGGTAGTTCAGAGAATACGTTTCTAATGTAACCGGATCAATGTCCACTGCAAGATGGGTATCACTCCTACCTACAAAGCCAGAGGAAAAGCCACCTGCACCTGAAAAAAGATCCAGTACTTTCATGTTGGCTATTCCATCTTCATCGATAGACAAGAGTCTTGCGTACGAAACTATCTGGTCGGAGTCTGATTGGGGACTAAGGAAGAGTTCAAAAGTGGCATTACGCCTTCCGACTGCAAATCTCAGGGACTGAGCGTGAGAGAATGGGCGAAGGAATAGGATTCGGCAAGAGTATCTTATTCGGCGAGCATTTCGTGGTCTATGGACTTCCAGCACTGGCGGCCGGGATTTCTTCAAAGACAGTGGCATATGTGAGTCGGTCTAAGGACCTTGGCTGGAAACTTGATGACAGAAGACCCGAAGTTCCAGGCTACAAGGCGAAGAAAAGGGATGAACAGGTCGTTTCAATCAATAATGTGATTCGAGCTGCAAACATCGACCTCGGTGAAATGGGCATCTTTATCGAGTATGAGGGCGACTTGGTTGGTGCGTCAGGTTTTGGAGCCAGTGCTGCTAGCTGCGTTTCTCTCGCTCGTGCGTTGAATGAAGAGTTCCGACTGGGATTTGATGATGATAAGATAAATGAGATTGCGTTTGAGGGTGAGAAGGGCTATCATGGCACCCCATCAGGGATTGATAACACCGCATCGACTTTCGGGGGGCTCATCTGGTACATTAGAAACCTTGAAGGAGGTCCACCAACATTTGAGAAGATGAAGCTTAATGATTCAATTCATCTGACCGTCGCTTCGACTGGTCTCACAGCAAGCACTACCGAGGTTGTAGGAGCTGTTAGAACTAAGAAAGAAAAAGACCCCAAGTGGTTCGATGAGATTGCTTCAGAGTATCATGAATTGGTTCACGAGGCTCGTGATGCTCTGCTTAGGCTTGACGTCGACCGAGTTGGAGCGTTGATGAATAGAAATCATGAACTTCTACAGGAGTTGACAGTTTCGTGTAAGGAGCTGGATGAGATGGTGGAAACGGCTAGAAATAGTGGTGCCATTGGCTCGAAGGTCACTGGGACCGGACGGGGAGGGAATATGATTTCAGTGACCCCTGATGCAGAAACTCAGAAACAGGTGTCGGATGCTCTCGAGGAGTGGGGTTCGCCATTTGTCTACAACACAACATTCGGACTTTGAGGTGTGTAAATGATACTTGAGAAACATATACAGAATCTAGCTGAAGAGGGAAAGCTCACAACGGTTCACAAGACTATCTCAAAGAACTTGGAAATTGCTGGTGTACTCAAGAGTCTTGAGCCCGAACCGGTCTTGTTTGAGAACGTCAAAGAGGTTGATTTCAGAGTTGCTGGAAATCTATTCTGCACAAAGGAGCAAATTGCAGACTATTTTGGAATAAAAACCCAGGAGATCATTCCAACTCTCGCTGCTGCGATAGAAAATCGCAGTCCTCCAGAAACGGTGGAGAAGGCACCTTGCCAAGAGGTAGTGGCAGAGGGAGTTGATCTTGATAAGTATCCAATTCTCCTGCACAACGAAGTCGATGGAGGGCCCTATATATCCTCGGGCGTAGTTGTAACATCAGACCCTGAATATGGACAGAATCTAGACTTCCACCGTGCAATGCAGATAAGCAAAGACAAAATGGTCACAAGAGTGGTCTCAGGCCGCGATTTTCACAAGTTTCTGGAACGCAATGGTGAGATTGATGTTGCGTACTGCATCGGGAACACCGCAGAAGTTCTTGTGGCTGCTGCAACTTCTGTAGAAACTGGAATCAATGAGCTTGAAATTGCAAATGCCCTCAAGCCAATAAATGTCACAAGAGCAAAGACTGTTGATTTATTGATACCTGCAGATTGTGAGTTCGTTTTTGAGGGAAGGGTGGTATTGGAGCAGAGGCATAATGAGGGGCCATTCATAGATTTGACTGAAACAGTCGATGTGGTGCGTCAAGAGCC